>QKGU01000131.1 GCA_003250325.1 Paludibacter sp. | reverse complement strand
AAGGTTATGAGCCCGCAGAGAAATCGGTTACCGAATGGCATGCTCCGGGAAAATTTGATGTAGAAACCGGCGAAAGAAAAACAGCAGGTTCTGGAATAGCAACACCTCCACTCTTTCAGGATGTTTTTGGTGAAACATTATTGGAACTGGCCCGCGAAAACAAAGATATTGTGGCAATTACACCAGCTATGCCATCGGGCTGTTGCATGAATATTATGCAACGTGAATTTCCGAAAAGAGTTTTTGATGTAGGAATTGCAGAAGGACACGCTGTCACTTTTTCAGCAGGGCTTGCTAAAGAAGGATTAATACCGTTTTGTAACATATACTCCTCGTTCATGCAACGAGCATATGACAATGTGATTCACGATGTTGCATTACAGGAACTAAATGTAGTGCTCTGCCTCGACCGTGCCGGAATTGTCGGTTCTGACGGAGCTACTCATCACGGACTATTCGATCTTGCTTACATGCGTTGCATCCCTAATTTAACAATATCCGCCCCACGAAACGAATCGGAATTGAGAAATCTGATGTTTACCGCACAGCAAAAAAACATGGGTCCTTTTGTAATACGTTATCCAAGAGGAAAAGGCTTTTTGGTAAACTGGAGAACACCGATGAAGCTTCAAACAATAGGAAAAGGTGAATGTTTGAAAGAAGGAAAAGACCTTGCCATCCTATCGCTTGGAACAATTGGAAACAATGTCAAAGAGTCCATCGTTCAAATTGAGAACAAATTGAACATTTCCATAGCACACTACGACATGCGCTTCCTGAAACCACTCGACGAAGATATGTTACATGAAATCGGAAAGAAATTTGATCGCATTGTAACCGTAGAAGATGGCGTAATTAAGGGTGGATTTGGTAGCGCCATACTTGAATTTATGGCTGACAACAATTACAATGTTCAAATAAAACGAATCGGAATTCCCGACAGTTTTATTGAGCACGGCACACCGGAAGAGCTTCATCACATGTTGAAACTTGACACTGAAGGAATTACAGAAACAATCTTATCAGACCTGAAAGACCTGATGAAATTTAAAGTCATTAGTCATTTGGTTGGCGGTGCATAATATCCAATACTGACATTAATTATTTGGAATTTAGACGAATATTACAAAAAAACTTGTATTTTTGCACCCCGTTTGTTGTTTAGTTTAATATTAGTCTTTATACAAAGGTAAAAATGAGAATTATTATTGCAGGTGCAGGAGAAGTGGGTACCTATCTGGCTAAGATGTTAGCACGCGAAAACATGGATATCACCCTAATGGATCAGGCTCCGGAGCGTCTGAAAGACATGGAGTCTAACTACGATCTATTAACCCTCGAAGGCTCTCCAACCTCCATCCACGATTTAACAGAAGCAAAAATCAACGGTGTTGATTTATTTATTGCTGTTACTCCATACGAAAGCGTCAACATGACTGCTTGTATGCTTGCCAACAACCTTGGTGCAAAACGAACCCTTGCACGTATCGACAATTACGAATATTTATTGCCTAAGAATAAAGAGTTCTTCAAAACAATGGGCGTCGATTATCTGATCTATCCCGAAACGCTTGCTGCAAAAGAAATTGTAGAATCACTCAAGAGAAACTGGTTGCGACAAAATCTTAGTTTCTGTGACGATGCGCTTATCCTGCTCGGTATAAAAGTTCGAAGTAATGCAAAGATTCTAAACCAAAAATTTAGCAGTGGATTTTTCGACAATGAAAATTATCGTGTGGTTGCTATCAAACGAAAAGCAAAAACTATTATTCCTGTCGGATCGGACATGATTCTTGAAAATGATATTGTTTACTTCATTACCACTCCCGACAATTTATTATACGTAAAAAATCAGGCAGGAAAAGAAGACTTCGAGATAAAGAATGTCATGATTATGGGTGGAAGCCGCATTGCCCAAAAAACAATCAGAAATCTGCCCACAAACATCAACACAAAAGTCCTCGAAAGAGATAAAGAAAGAAGTTATGTTTTAGCAGAAAAACTAAATAACTCTTTAATAATCAACTGTGACGGAAGAAACATCGACATTCTAAAAGAAGAAGGAATTCAGGAGATGGATGCTTTTGTCGCCGTAACCAGCAATTCCGAAGCAAATATTTTGGCCTGTGTGGCAGCAAAAAGATTAGGTGTAAAGAAAACAGTTGCCGAAGTCGAAAATATCGATTACATTATGCTTGCCGAAAGCATGGATATTGGAACGGTAATCAACAAAAAAATGATTGCTGCAAGCTACATTTACCAAATAACGCTCGATGCTGACGTTCTAAACGTTAGAAGCCTTACCTCAGCCGATGCCGAAGTGGTTGAATTCGTGGCAAAAGCAGGTTCGAAAATTACCCGTTCGAAAATAAAAGACCTTCATTTACCGGACGATGTAAATATCGGAGGATATGTTAGAGAAAATGTAGGATATATCGTAAATGGTACAACAGTGATTCAACCTAACGACCACGTTATCGTATTTTGTGTCGCATCTGCCATTCGAAAGATAGAAACTTTCTTTAATTGATGGCTGCAAGAGAATTCAATTACAAACTTATCTTTAAAATACAGGGAAGCCTTCTTATATTTGAAGGCGTATTCCTTCTGACAGCTCTATTTGTTGCGTTTTATTATAGAGATCCCGAGCAATGGGAATTTATATTAGCTTCAGGTATCGCTTTTATTTTGGGGACAATAGGTTTGCTGATTGGACGAAAAGCCCCTCAAACCATTGGAAAACGAGAAGGTTCTATCATTGTGACATCCACCTGGCTGTTATTCTCGCTCATTGGATTACTGCCATTTTGGCTGAGCAGAAGCATCCCAACATTCACTGACGCTTTTTTCGAAACTATTTCGGGTTTTACCACTACCGGTGCTTCCATTCTGAATAATATTGAAGAATTACCTGCGAGTATTTTATATTGGCGAAGCCTTACCCATTGGATTGGCGGATTAGGAA
Source organism: Paludibacter sp. (assembly GCA_003250325.1). Classification (GTDB taxonomy): domain Bacteria; phylum Bacteroidota; class Bacteroidia; order Bacteroidales; family Paludibacteraceae; genus Paludibacter. Next base: position 1,922 of record QKGU01000131.1, on the reverse strand, counting down.
TTATTGTTATTTCAATGGCATTGCTGCCAGTTTTTGGATTCAATAGCGTACAACTTTTCGCGGCAGAAGCTACCGGACCAACGAAAGACAAAATTCACCCAAAAATAAGTGAAACTGCCAAACGTCTTTTGGCAATATATGTTTTACTCACCGTATCGGAAACCATTCTTCTCAGAATAGCCGGGATGACCTGGTTTGATGCCGTTTGCCACTCATTTGGCACCATTGCAACCGGAGGATTTTCCACCAAACAAGACAGTATCGGTTATTACAATTCTCCGTTTATCGATTATATCGTTATTTTCTTCATGATATTTTCGGGTATCAACTTCAGCATATTCTATTTCATACTGAAACTGAAGATGGAGAAAGTTCGTAAAAATGAAGAACTCCGTTACTATTTATTCGCGCTGATCGGTATAACTATTATCATTGCTATTTCCATTTTCGATTTCAATGAAGTGTTTTCATGGAAAGCTGTCGAACAATCTTTCCGACACGGATTGTTCACAGTAAGTTCGATAATGACCACCACCGGTTATGGAATTGTTGATTATACTTTATGGAAACCATTTACATGGGTTCTTTTAATCTTAGTAATGCTCATGGGATCATCTGCAGGATCAACCGCGGGAGGAATGAAAGTAATCCGGATCGTTTTGGTTTTGAAATACTGCTATTATGAATTCAAAAGACTCATTCATCCTAATGCCATTCTTCCAATCCGGTACAATCAGCATATTGTAGAACAAAATGTGATTACCCGGGTACTGGCATTTATATTATTATATTGCATTCTTATTGCGTTCGGAACTATAGTTTTGAGCATGTCAGGATTAGGTTTTGTCGAATCAGTAAGCGGAATGATTACCTGTCTGAGTGATGTTGGACCCGGACTCGGAGAATTAGGGCCAGCAAATAACTTTTCGAATGTCCCTGAAGGAATAAAATGGTTCTTATCAATCGTAATGCTTATCGGAAGATTAGAATTATTCACGGTTCTATTGATTTTCACGCCTGCATTTTGGAAAAATTAATAGAGAAGAACTTTTTTTAAAAACAATATAGTACTTTTGTGCCAAATTTATGAAACGCACAAAAACTTGCAAAGTCCAAACAACCTTATACTTTGGATTTTTCATAATACCTTAGCCTGATAGTTTGAAATTTAGCCGTCACCTCGACATTCTTTCTTAATGTAATTAACTATTAATGAACAAAGAAATTAATTTTAAACTGGTTATAAGAATACTGGGAAGTCTTCTTTTAGTCGAAAGTGTAACTCTTCTCGGAGTTACTATTATTGCTCTTATCTACAAAGAAACCGACGGTTTTTATTTTCTGATTACATCAGGAATTACTGCATTAACAGGTGCTTCAGGAATGCTTCTGGGCAGAAAAGCAGTTCCACTGATGGGCAAGCGTGAAGGTTCACTTGTTGTTACATTTACCTGGATTTTCTTTTCACTCTTTGGATTGTTGCCTTTTTGGTTGAGTGGAAGTATTCCATCGTTTACCGATGCATTTTTTGAAACCATCTCAGGGTTTACCACTACAGGAGCATCCATACTTAATAACATAGAAGAACTTTCGTACAGCATGCTGTTCTGGCGAAGCCTGACACACTGGATTGGTGGACTTGGAATCATTGTTATTTCACTGGCATTGTTACCTCTTTTCGGGTACAGCGGAATGCAGCTTTTCGCGGCAGAATCTTCCGGCCCTACAAAAGACAAAATACATCCGAAAATAACCGAAACAGCCAAACGCCTGTTTTTCATTTACGTTCTGCTGACTGCAGCAGAAACAGTTTTGCTTTACTTTAGCGGTATGACTTTCTTCGATGCAGTTTGTCAATCGTTTGGAACGATAGCTACCGGAGGATTTTCCACAAAACAATCGAGCATCGCTTACTGGAATTC
>QKGU01000420.1 GCA_003250325.1 Paludibacter sp. | reverse complement strand
AAACCTGAATATCTTCAAAACTACCTGAACGAATTCTGTTACAAATTCAACAGAAGATATTTTGGAGAAAATTTATTTGATAGGCTTATGATAGCCTAAGTTACATATAAAAATCAATTTAGGTAATACAACGGATAATCATTTAAAATAAAATACAATTATTTTAGTTTTTATTAAATTGAACCATTAATTTAATCTCTCAAATTTACAGGAACTCAGTTTAAAGTATGAAAAAGATATTGTTTTTCACGATATTCATTATCTTGGGTATGGAGCTTTCTGCTCAACTTGCCATGGGTAAATGGAGAACCCATTTAGCTTATAATAATGTATCTCAGATTGCTCAGTCCGAGAATAAAGTTTACGCCGTGAGCGAAGGAGCACTTTATTCTGTTGATAAATATGACGGAGGATTAGAATTCTATAGTAAAGTCAGTGGCTTGAATGGAACGGATATTTTACGTATCGAATTTGATTCTCAGAACCAGCAATTGATCATTATTTATAAAAATGGAAATATAGATATAATGGGAAATGGGGGAGTTGTAAATATCCCGGATTTGTACAACAAACAGATGAGCGCCAACAAAGCAGTCAACCATATTCAACTTTATCAGGATAAGGCTTATCTTTCATGTGACTTTGGTATTGTTGTTCTCAACTTAAAGAAAAAGGAAATTGCAGATACCTATTTTATAGGACCTAATGGTTCTGAAGTAAAGGTTTTGGCAACAACTGTTTATAATGATTCAATTTATGCTCTTACATCAACTAAAGTTTATAGAGCATCAATCTATGAGCCTTTTCTTGTTAATTATGAATTTTGGGATGCATACACAGATTTGCCAGGGAGTGGAGATTTTCAAATGATAAACTCATTTGCAGAAAATCTTATTCTGTTAAGAAATGGAAAACTTTATAAAAGAAATATCAGTGGCGTTTGGAGTGAATTTATGCAAGGGGAAACAATTACCGGTTTTGTTACTTCTAATACAAGTTTGAATGTCTTTACTGCTAATTCTGTGTTTGTCCTGAATTCAAATTTTTATGTAAAATCTATTCCTAATGTTGGAAAAGTCTCAGATGCAAAATACGATGTTAGTAATGATACTTATTGGTTGGCTGCTAATGCTTTAGGTGTTATTTCATATAAAGAGAATGGAACAAATTCTCCAGAGATTAAATATTATAAGCCATTAGGTCCTGCAGTGAATAGTCCATGGAATATGACTTTCTCGGGCTCTAAGCTTTTTGTTGTGCCCGGTGGAAGATGGTCTTCACAGGATTTTAGAGATGGAGATATAATGATATATGAAAATGGCATATGGAAGAATGTCTATGCGTCTGAAATATTTGCACTAACTCAATCCCCTGTTCGTGATTTTATGAATGTTGCTGTAGATCCTATTGATAATAAGCACTTCTATGTTACATCGTATGGTACGGGTTTGTATGAATTTAAAAATGATAATTTTATAAAATGGTATAATTATACAAATAGTACTATTGAGGGTCATCCATTGGTTCCAAATAAACCCAATGAGTACTCTAGATTAGATGGTGCGATCTTCGATCAACATGGGAATCTTTTTTTTGTAAATTGTGCTGTTAGTGCAAGTATAAAAGTTCGTCTTGCAGATGAAACATGGCAGCAACTTCAATACCCAAATGGAACCCAAGAGACTTTAGGCACCATTCTGATAAACAAAGAAAACCCTAACCAAAAATGGGTTCTCTCAGTAAGAAGTTCATCTATAATTGTTTTTGATGATAACGGGACAATTACAGATCAGTCAGATGATAAATCAGTAACAATATCAAGTTTTAATTATCCTGAAACGGACGCAAATAATAATGTGACAATTCAAAAAAAAATACCGGGTGCTGTTTATACAATTGACCAAGATCAAAATGGTACCATTTGGGTGGGAACTGATATTGGACCTTTCTTATTTAATAATACATCTAATGTATATGATTCTGAATATACTTGTTCTCGAGTGAAGATTCCGAGAGATGACAGTACTGGACTTGCAGATTATTTGTTACAAGATGAAACTATTAAAGCGGTCGCAGTAGATGGTGCTAATCGTAAATGGATTGGAACAAAAAATTCAGGAGTTTACTTAATGTCAGAAAACGGACAAACTCAGATTGAACATTTTACAACTGAAAATAGCCCACTATTATCAAACGATATTCTTTCAATAGCAATAAATCCGATCACAGGTGAAGTGTTTTTTGGAACAGGTAATGGCTTGGTTTCTTATCAAAGCGATGCTGCGGAATCAAGTGATAATTTTACTAATGTTTATGCTTATCCTAATCCTGTGAGAGAAAATTACAACGGAATTATTACTGTAACGGGGCTCATTGCTGATACACAGGTTAAAATCACCGATTTAAATGGTAATTTGATTTGTCAAACAATTTCGAATGGAAGTATTGCCACATGGGATGGAAAAGATGTACATGGGAGGAAGGTAAACACAGGTGTGTATTTAGTGATTTGTGTTAACTCAGATGGTTCTGAGAGTACAATAACAAAAATCATGGTTATCAACTAATGTCTCGAACAAGAGCCCTAAATAAAAGAATACATATAAATCAATACACATTTCTTGTGTTGTTGACGTTTCTTGTTGGTGTTTTTGTAAGATCGTACAATGTGACTAATTTGCCGGCTGGGCTTAATCAGGATGAAGCTTCAATTGGATATGAAACATTTTCTCTACTGAACACGGGCTATGATAGAAATGGGAATTCTTTTCCTGTTCATTTTATTTCATGGGGTAATGGGCAGAATGCACTTTATGCTTATTTGTCAATGCCTTTTGTTTCTGTGTTTGGGCTAAATGTATTTTCTGTAAGAATAGTTAATCTGCTTTTTAGTTGTTTGTCTTTACTTGTCTTTTTTTTGCTATTCAGATTAGTTTTCGATAAAGATAAAGCCTTGGTGGCTCTATTGATCCTCGCGATTTGTCCCTGGAACATAATGTTGGCTCGTTGGGGGCTTGAATCGAATATTTTTCCTTTTCTTTTTTTGCTAGGAGTCTTTTTTTTGCAAAAAGGGATTACCTCATCTTCCAATTTTTTTCCTCTCTCTTTTTCCTTCTTCGCTATTAGCTCGTATTCATATGGGACTTCTTATCTCATATTGCCTTTATTCTTTTTGTTAGTTATTCCTTATTTGCTTTACAAAAGGAATATATCTGTAAGAAATTTAATTATAAGCCTAACAGTATTTGCAATAATATCTTTTCCTATTATTTTGTTTGTTGTCATAAATCAGTTTTCTCAATCTCAAATTGAAATTTTTGGAATAACAATTCCCAGACTAGTAGAAAACAGGACAATGCAGATTTTCAACATAATCACTCCCGATTTTTTAAGTGTTCTGGTGAAAAACATCATTCGTTTTATAAGTGTGTTTGTTTTGCAAACAGATGGAAATTATTACAATGCTATACCTTCATTTGGAACTATTTATATTATTTCGTTCCCATTTTTTATTGTAGGATTATTGACCCGACTCAAAAAGAGTATTTTGAAAAACGAACCGCATCATTATATTTTTCTGGTATGGTTGATATGTTCATTTATTTTAGGTTTTTGTTCACAGGTAAATATAAATCGGATAAATATAATTTTCTTTCCGACTTTATATTTTGTCATCTTAGGATTATTCGATGTGTATCACTTTTTGACTCCGAGTTATAAACGCTACTATAAAATATTCGTTGTTAGTATCTATTTGTTGTTTTTTACTCTTTTTCTGGGAACATATTTTATTTATTCGAATGAAAAAGGCAAGCAAGATTTTTCTTCAGGTCTGGGGGAAGCAATACAATATGCTGAAAAAATTGCCTCTAAAAAAACTATTAATATTACAGAAAACGGGATTAATATGCCATATATTTATGTTTGTTATTATAATAAGATAAATCCTACGCTGTTTAAGAATACCGTGACTTATGGAAAAAGTGAAAACGGATTTCGAAGTGTAACCAGCTTTGGACATTATACATTTGGTCAGAATAAGAATGCCAATGTCAAAATATTAAATGAAAATGAAATAGATTATCATATGCAAGGTCTGATAAGCCATAAAAAATTTGGTAATTATTACGTGGCAACGTATAAATAAGTTTCATTTTAAAAAAAAAATCAATTTAGACATGAATAAACGAAGATTATCAAAAGCAATAGGGAGACTATTAAATTTACCTAAAGGAAAGTATCTTTTTTTGTATTTTAAAAATAAGGGAACTCATTATTATCATAAATTGAGAAAATCGAAAGAAGTGGCTTATCCTTCAAATGTGATGCTTGAGCTGACTAATCATTGTAACTTGGCTTGTACAACTTGCCCGAGAGAATATGAATATGGAAAAGATATGGATAAAGGCAATATGCTGGTTGAGCGGGCAAAGATAATTATAGATGATATTTGGCCATATCTTGACTCTATCGGCCTTACCGGAATGGGTGAGACATTTTTATATCAGAACATTGAAGAGATTGTAGACTATATCAAAAAGAAAAATAAAGGTATTATTATTTCAGTATCTACAAATGCTGTTATTCCAAACTTTATTCAAAAGGTTTCAAAAGTAATTAATAAGATTGATACAATCCAGATCTCAATCGATGGTTTAGGTGAAACCTACGAATCAATACGTTTAAAGTCAAATTTTGAGATTTTGGATGAAAATATTCGACAACTCGTCGCTTTATGTGCTAAGTCTTCAACGACTACAATGTTGAATATGGTTGTAACAAAAGAAAATTATTTTCAAATGTCAGATTTGGTCAAATATGCTAATGAAGTAGGAATTAAATACCTTGATTTTTCTCAATTAAATCTAGCAGCTGTAACCAATATAGATGTTTCGTATTATAAGTTTTATCAATCAAACGAATTTTTGGATGCAATTGAAAAATTAGAGGTTGCAATTAAAGAATATGATAAAGTTACTATTACATATAACTTTAAGACCGAAACAGGTTTTCAAAAGTGTCCTTTTCCGTGGTCTCATTTTTATATTTGTTGGGATGGATACATTGCTCCTTGCTGTGCTAAGCCTTTTCCAAAGTTACTTAATTTTGGAAATGTGTCTGATGATAAATTAATTAATTTATTGAACAACGAAGAGTATCGGGGTTTTAGAACACTCTGGTTCAATAATAAAACTCCTGAATTCTGCAATAAATGTCACTTTACAGTAAGTGCTAAATAATGTTCCATAATGACTTTTCAAGAAAGAATAAAGGATATACTTTCAAATAGATTAATATTGATTTTTCTGTTTGTAATAGGTCTCATAGCTAAACTAATTTTATTCTCGATTAAGACCGGTGATTTTGTCGGATTTCTCCAGCCATGGCTTGATTTTATTCATTCTCATGGTTATTTTCATTCGCTGGAATATGGTTTCTACGATTATACGCCATCCTATATCTATATTCTTATTCTTATTGCTAAAACTGGTTTAAATCCGTTGTTTCTGATTAAACTGGTCTCGATATTTTTTGAATATGTTGCTGCTTTTTATATTGGGAAGATTGCAGCGTTAAAGATTAAATCAACTAATATTGTGTTGATTTCACTCGCTGTAATACCTCTGATTCCAACAGTTATCCTGAACAGTTCGTATCTTTCGCAATGCGACTCTATTTACGCATCGTTTGTTGTTGGAAGTGCGTATTATCTTTTAAAGAAAAAACAACTTACTTCGGTTATATTTCTGGGCGTTGCTTTCGCTTTTAAAATGCAGGCTGTTATGTTACTGCCTTTCTTTTTCGTAATGATGCTCAAAAACAATATTCGTTGGTATTATTTTCTGATAATTCCGCTCATATTCTTTTTAAGTTTACTGCCGGCCTGGTTTTTTGGTCGGTCATTGACCGATTTATTTAGTGTCTATATTTCACAAGCAGATCATTATCATTTTCTTACCCTGAATTTCCCAAATCTTTATATCTGGATAAGCAATGTTTATTATGAGCCTGTAAAATTAGGAGGTATCGTTTTCACATTCTTTTTTACCCTTATTTCAGGCTTGTGGATCAGTTCAAAAAAATTCAATTTTAGTTATGAAAATTGGATTCAACTTGCTTTTTTAAGCTCTATTATCATTCCGTTTATATTGCCAGGTATGCACGAACGTTATATGTATTTGGGTGATTTGTTGGGAGTTTTGTACTATCTTGCTTTACGTAAAAATATCCATTTGTCGATAGGAATTTTGGTGGTTTCTCTCTATTCATATATTCGTTGTTCACGGTTTAATGACATTCTACCCATGTGGCCTGCATTTTTCGTATATTTGTCCGTGATAATATTAACAACGATTGATTTTTTTAAAAGTCTCAACCATGAATCAGAACCGATGGAATAACAAGAGCTATTTCTTTATTGGAATAACCATTTTAATCTATATTATACTGACGATAATTTCGTTGAATAACAGCTATTTTTGGGACAATATTCAACAAACATCCAAAGAGGCACACTGGTTTTTTCAAACAAATTTTAGTTCACTCCTGATGCCGCCAGCAAATTCCGGCTCTGAGATAGTGGCTACAGGATATCACCCACCTTTAATGGGGATTATGACAGCAATGTTGTGGAAATTGTTCGGATATAATCTTTGGGTTTCTCACGTTTTTATTTTGCTTTGGGCTATTATTCTAATCTACAACCTATGGAAACTAATTCTCCTGTTTTTTAAAGAAAAAACAGCTGGGTGGATATTGCTTATTGTTCTACTTGAACCAACTGTATTGACTCAGTTCGCCATTGCTTCGCCAGATTTTATTCTTTTTACGGCTTTTATTGTTTCGCTTCGGGCTGTTTTACAAAGAAAGACTGTATTGCTTTCAGTAGGATTAGTTTTCCTTTGCGGGATTAACATGCGTGGTATTTTTGCAGGAGTTATTTTGTTTTTTGTTCAATGTTACCAAACTTATTTACTGCAGAATAAACGTTTTTTGTTTCGGGTATTTTTCAAAGATATTTTGCCTTTTCTGCCCGTCATTTTACTTTTAAAGATATATTTTATATATTATTTGTCTCAACGAGGTTGGTTTTTTGCCAACGAAACAAGTACCGATCATTATGCTTTTCCAACCAGTGTGAGCAGGGTTGTAAAACATTTAGCAGAATTCGGACTTCGGACAATAGAGAATGGAAGGATAATTATTTGGATGTTGGCTTTCTTAGGTGGATATAAAATTTTAAAGAATCAATCCAATATCCCATTGAATTCAAAAGTGACTTTACTTTTGTGGTTTTTACTAACGGGATTATATTTCATCTTTGTTTTCATTTCTCAAATGCCGTTTTCTGCGCGCTATTTCATGCCACAGTTTTTCCTCTTGACAATCTTGGTTTTGTCAGAGGTCAATAAGTTTATGGAAAAAAGGCAAATGACTTTTGTTTTTGTTACTGTTTTGATTTTTGAATTGACAGGAAATTTATGGATTTATCCTGACAAAATTGCAAAATCCTGGGATTGTACATTAGCACATTTGCCTTATTATGAATTAAGACAAGAGTGCTTTGATTATATTGACGAACAAAAAATGGATTATAACTATATTTCTGCTGGTTTTTGTTTATACGGTGACAGAAAATTTGTAGAATTGAAGAATGCGGGTAAGATTGTTGGAACAGACCCAGTTCGAAAGTATTTTATTTATTCAAATATATCGAATATCGAAGATTCTTTATTTTTAGATTTGCAAAACAAGGACCACTGGATGCCACTAAAGGAATTTAAAAAAGGATTTGTTGATATCACGATATTTCAGAAACAATAAAAAATGAACCTCCCAAAACCGATTATTCAGTTTATACGATTCGGAATTGTAGGTGTTTTCAACACCTTAATTACCGCGATAATAATTTGGGTTTTGCTTGAGTTGCTCCATTTTTCAGACTACCTGGCAAATATAATTGGGTATATAGTCGGTTTGGTAAATAGTTTTGTCTGGAATAGAAAATGGACGTTTGAAAACAATGCGCGAATATCCAAAACGGTTTTTAAATTTGTAATTACTTTTGCAGTTTCCTATCTTTTTCAACTGGGAAATTTATATTTGTTACTAAATTACACCACGCTTGATGCATATGTTTGTCAATTGTTATCGATAATAATCTATACAATCATTAACTTTGTCCTGAACAGATATTATACATTTAAAATACCAACTAATGAAAAAATCTCTTAGTGTAATCGTCCCGTGTTTCAATGAAGAAGCCGTTATCGAAGAATCGTACAAAAGAATAAGTGCTGTTTTAAAATCGTTCGACTACACTTCTGAGATTATATTTGTTAATGATGGTAGCAGAGATCGAACATTAGAAATATTGTCTGGAATTACGTTGAAAGACAAATCTGTCAAAGTAATTTCTTTTTCACGGAACTTCGGACATCAGAAGGCTGTTACTGCTGGAGTGAATAGCTGTAGCTCCGATATGGCATTGATAATAGATGCAGACCTTCAGGATCCTCCGGAATTGATTCCTGATATGGTGAACATGATGGAAAATACGGGTGCTCAGGTAGTATATTGTGTCCGAAAAGCCCGAAAAGGGGAGAGCCTTTTTAAAAAAGCATCCGCAAAATTATTTTACCGATTCCTAAACTTCCTCTCGGAAGTAAAACTTCCTGTTGATACCGGTGATTTCAGATTAATTGATAAATCAGTAATTCAGGAATTCGATCGGTTGAACGAAAAAGGGAAATATATTCGTGGATTAATATCCTGGATTGGTTTTAAACAAGTTCCGTTTTATTACGAGCGGGAGGCTCGGTTTGCCGGAGAAACGAAATATCCGTTTTCTAAAATGTTGAAGTTTGCGATGACCTCAATGCTATATTTCTCAACGAAACCATTGCGTATCGCTACTTCGTTAGGTTTTATTTCTGTCGCTTTTGCTTTAGGGTTAGCAATATGGTCGGTGTTAGGAAAGATCTTTGGGTTTACTCACGCTGATTCAGGTTGGACCTCACTTTTTGTTCTGATTATTTTCTTTGGCGGAGTGCAGTTACTTACGGTAGGAATCGTGGGAGCATATGTTGGAAATATCTTCGACGAAGTCAAGAATAGACCGGAGTACATTGTCGAGAAAAAGCTAAATTTTGAACAGGATGAAGAAAATAACCCGAAAATCTCTTAAGTTCTTGCTTAGAGTTATTTTCTACTAATCAAATTCATAAATTCTTCGCGCGTTTTTGCTTGTTCGAAAACACCGGTAAAGTCAGAGGTGGTAGTGATGGAATGCTGCTTTTGTACGCCACGCATTTGCATGCATAAGTGTTGTGCCTCAATAATAACCATAACACCCATTGGGTTCAGGGTTTTCTGAATGCACTCCTTAATTTGGGTAGTCATACGCTCTTGTACCTGCATTCTGCGCGCAAAAACTTCAACAATTCGTGCTATCTTGCTTAGTCCTGTGATTTTATGATTAGGAATGTAAGCAATATGGGCTTTCCCAAAAAAAGGTAATAAATGATGTTCGCACATCGAATAAAAATCAATATCCTTCACAATAACCATTTGCCTGTAGTTCTCTGTGAACATGGCTGACTGGATAATTTCTTCCGGATCTTGTTCATATCCTTGCATCAAAAACTGCATGGCTTTCGATACGCGTTCTGGAGTTTTAAGCAAGCCTTCACGGCTTGGATTCTCTCCAAGAAGTTTAATGATTTTTTTATAATGTTCTGCTATTTGAGCTGTTTTATCCGCATCGAAAGGAACGGGTTGATTTAGATTGAAATCCATCATGATAAATTATTTTGATACGGAAATATGTACTTGTTCACGAACGATGTATGTGTCACTTTTTATTTCAGGAAATACTTCAATGAGCTGAGATCTGAATGATTGAGCTTTTTGCATTGTGTCGAAATCACCAACCCTGACTTTCCAAAACGGAGAAGTGTAGTTTACATAAACTTCTTCTTCAGGGAAAGTTTCTCTGATCAGTTTTTCTATTTTGAATGCTTCGTTTTTGGCTGTTTTCTGAGCGTTGCTCGAAAAGACCTGCACTCTATAGCCATTAAAATTAGCTTGTCTCTGTGAATTGGGATAACTTTTTTTGTTCAGAATGAGTTGCTCAATTCTATCATCCTGATGAACAACAACCTTTGCTTTAGTAATAGAATCAGGCGTAGACAATGATTCAAAAATATTTTGTTTCTTTTCGTCTGTGGTTTCCTGAGCAGCTAAAAGTCCGATTGCCAGGAACAAAATCAGGCTGGTCATAATAAAGTTTCTTTTCATTTTTCCTTTTTAATTTCGGGTGCAAAGTTAAACATTTGTTCTCGTTCTCAAGTCCGTTTTTACAATTTTATTCAATCGTATGATTGTAACTGGTTCGTTGTTAGGTTATTTGCAAATTTTTATTTTTTTGGTACTAATTATTAATGCCTTAATGCTTATCTTTGTTCAGGTTTATACTTTCACGAATTATCTTATGACAAAAACTGCTATAATTGTTGCAGGAGGGAAAGGGGAGCGAATGCAAACCAGTGTCCCAAAACAATTTCTGGAAATAAAAGGGAAGCCGATATTAATACGTACGCTGGAGGCATTCTGGAATTATGACAACAATATTCAGATAATATTGGTACTCCCTTCGATACAAATTGACTTCTGGAAACAACTTTGCAAAAAGCATGCCTTCGATATTGAGCATTTAATTGTCGAAGGTGGGGCTACTCGTTTTGAATCGGTGAAAAACGGGCTGGCTGCAGTTGTTGGAGAATCATTCGTGGCGGTGCACGATGGTGTAAGGCCATTGGTGAGCAACGATACTATTAAACGCTGTTTCGATTCCGCTGAAAAATATCAAGCTGTGATTCCTGTTGTCGATTTGATTGATAGCATTCGTGAAACAGATGAAACCGGAAATAGAGCTGTGGATCGAAACAAATATAAATTGGTACAAACTCCACAGGTTTTCCTGGGAAGCATTTTGAAAAAAGCATACGAACAGGAGTTCTCCAACTTTTTTACAGACGATGCTTCAGTCGTGGAAATGGCTGGTACAAAAGTGCAATTGGTTGAAGGGAATCGTGAGAATATTAAAATTACAACAGAAATTGATTTGAAAATAGCGGAAGTGCTATTGAATGACTAATATGGCAGAAAAGCAGAAAATTCAGTATCTTGACATGCTTCGTTCTATTGCTATGTTGGGAGTTATTGTTAACCATGTTTCTTCTCCGGTTATGAAAATGATGTATGGACGAAATATGGAATATTGGTGGATAGGAAATGCAGTTCAAAGTATCTTTAGATTCGATATCGCGATTTTCTTAATGTTGAGTGGAGCAACTATGTTAGGCCGCGATTATAATTTAGGTGAGTTTTATAAAAAACGTTTCATTCGTGTATTCATTCCGTTTCTGTTTTGGTTGGTTGCATATTGGGTGTATCGTTGGTTTAATTTGTCTCCTAAATTACAACCACAAGGATTCCAACCGATATTTAACTGGGCTGTTGAATTGTTCAGAAACGAAGGAGTTTCAAAACATTTTTGGTACATGTATATGATTCTTGTTTTGTATTTTTTCGTTCCTTTTATCGGAAAAATGATACGAAAACTGAAACACTCCCAATTGCCTTATGTGATACTAGTTTGGCTGACTTTTACGGTCTTGTTTTTTACCAAAACAATAAAAGTTGATGGTTGGCCGTATATTATGCTGAAAGCGAAAGATTATTTGCTGTATTTCGGGTTTATGGTATTGGGGTATTTTCTTGTAAACTGGAATTTCCCGGCAAAAAAATACAGACATTTAAGTGCGGGAGTTTACTTGTTTACTATTGTTTTTACATCAATATCAGTTTTTATTGCCAGTAGGAATGTCCACAAACTTGATTTGAGATTTTTTGGAAGCTTCTCGTTGAATACAATTACGCAGGCGGTTGCTTTTGTTTTGCTGTTGAAAGATTCGAAAACCTCAAACCGGATATTAATTTGGTTGTCCGAAACAATAGGGAATTATAGTTTTGGAATTTACCTTGTTCATGTAATGGTGATTAGCATATTTTTCAATCACGGAATTTTTTGGACAATGGCATATCCGCTGATTTCATTACCAATAGTTATTGTTTTAACGTTAATAACCTCATTTGCTATCATTTTTGTGATGCGTAAAATTCCAGGAGGGAAGTATATTTCAGGCTAGAAAACAGAATCAAATTTAAATTTTTTTTGAGTGGATCTCTCTTATCAGGACATAAAGTTTCTTCCCGGCGTGGGACCGAAGAAAGCGGATATTCTCGCTAAGGAGCTTGGCATCCGTTCTGTTGACGATCTACTGCATCATTATCCGTTTAAATATGTAGATCGGAGTCGTTTTTATTACCTGCATGAGATTTCTGAAGAGATGCCGTTCATTCAGGTTAAGGGGAAAATTCTTCGTTTCGAAAAAGTGGGTGAGGGGCACAATCAGCGTCTAACGGCTGTCTTTACCGATGGAAAAGAAACGATAGAACTGGTCTGGTTCAAAGGAGTAAAATGGGTACTGGATAAATACAAAGCCGGGATTGAATACGTGATTTTCGGAAAACCTTCACTGTTTAATGGCAGATTCAATATCGTTCATCCCGAAGTCGAAATAGCTTCGAAACTTCCACCTCCCGAGCAAATGGGGCTTCAGCCGTACTACAATACTTCTGAAAAAATGAAATCGAATTTTCTGAACTCAAAGGCAATTCAGAAAATTATTTTTCCATTACTTCAAAATATAAAAACTGGGATTCCGGAGACATTACCGGCATTTGTATTACAAAAATTTGCATTGCTTAATTTGACGGAGTCACTTGTAAATGTCCATTTTCCTAAAAATGCAGATATGCTCAACAAAGCCCGCCAGCGGTTGAAGTTTGAAGAGTTATTTTATATTCAATTGAATATCCTGCGGCAAACAAAATGGCGCGACCTGAATTATAGAGGATTTGTTTTCGGTCAAATAGGGCATTATTTCAACACATTCTTTAAAGATCATCTTCCTTTCGAACTGACCAATGCCCAAAAGCGGGTGTTGCGTGAAATAAGGATTGATGTGGCATCGGGTAGGCAAATGAATCGTTTGCTGCAAGGCGACGTGGGAAGCGGAAAAACGCTGGTTGCTCTGATGGCTATGCTTATGGCTGTGGATAATGGTTTTCAGGCATGTATAATGGCTCCAACCGAAATTTTAGCCACTCAGCATTTTGTTAGCATAAAGGAGTTTCTGTGCGACTTAGGACTGGAGATTGCACTTCTCACAGGTTCTACCCGTCCAAAAGCGCGCGTAGAATTACACGAAAAGCTTCAAAATGGAGAAATGAATATCCTAATCGGGACGCATGCCCTGATTGAAGATACTGTGCAGTTCAAAAATCTGGGATTGGTGGTTATTGACGAACAGCACCGATTTGGTGTGGAGCAGCGTTCGAAGCTTTGGAAGAAAAATCAGAACCCGCCACACATTTTGGTAATGACGGCAACTCCTATTCCCCGTACATTAGCGATGACGCTTTACGGCGATTTGAGTGTTTCTGTAATTGATGAATTGCCTCCGGGACGAAAACCGATTCAAACCTATCATTATTATAACTCGAAGCGGCAGGGATTGAACCAGTTTATAGCAAAACAGGTACAGGTTGGGCGACAGGTTTATGTCGTTTATCCACTTATCAATGAATCGGAAAAAAGCGACTTGCAGGATCTTGAAACCGGATTTCAGTATTTATGCGAAGTTTTCCCAAATTTCAAAATCAGTAGGGTGCATGGAAAACTGAAAGCTGCCGAGAAAGAACATGAGATGCAGAAGTTTGTAAATGGCGAAACGCAAATCATGGTGGCCACAACTGTGATTGAAGTTGGTGTAAACGTGCCAAATGCTTCGGTAATGGTGATTGAAAGTGCTCAACGTTTCGGACTTTCGCAACTTCATCAGCTCAGAGGAAGAGTGGGGCGTGGAGCTGAACAATCGTTCTGCATTTTGCTCACTGATTTTAAACTTAGTTCTGACACCCGGAAACGAATGGAAATCATGGTTCGAACGAATGATGGGTTTGAAATATCGGAAGCCGACCTTCAGCTTCGCGGTCCCGGCGATTTGGAAGGAACGCAACAAAGTGGTTTGCCCTTCGAATTAAAAATTGCGAATTTAGCAAGGGATGGAAAAATGCTCGAAATTGCCCGGAATGCTTCAATGGAGATCCTGGAAGATGACCCGACTTTGGAGAAACCGCAAAACCGGATTTTAGCCCAACAATTAAGAAAAATGAAGACGAACGCAATAAATTGGGGGTCTATAAGTTAAGAAAACAGAATTTGTTTTGATTGCAACGGTCATTTTTTTATTTTTGAGCTGCCTTAAAACTAACAATAAATATTTTACCTTTTTATGATGGAAAAAACACTCGTAATTATTAAACCATCAGCTGTTCAGCGTGGTTTAATCGGTGAGGTTATTCACCGTTTTGAACGTAAAGGACTTCAATTGTGTGGAATGAAAATGATGCAATTGAGCGAAGAAATCTTACTTGAACATTATGCTCATTTAGCCCAACGTCCATTTTTTAAACGAATTAAAGATTCAATGATGGTAACCCCGGTTGTTGTATGCTGCATCAAAGGCTTCGAAGCTGTACGCATTGTACACGATATGGCCGGAAAAACAAATGGTCGAGAGGCTGCAATGGGCACTATTCGTGGCGATTTTAGTATGAGCGTTCAAGAAAATATTATACATACATCGGATTCGGTAAAAAATGCAAAACAAGAATTAGATCGCTTTTTTAAAGAGGAAGAAATTTTTGAATTTGAACCGTGTGGACTACATTTTTTATATGCAAATGATGAAATCTAAAACAACAAAGTAAATCTAATTTTTATCTTCAATTTTTTATAGGGTTAAAAACGGATACCAAAAAATTGAACAAATTTAATTCTCATGCCTGTTTTCTTTAAGAAAAACTTTTTATTCGTATTCTTAATTTTTATTTCATATAACTTACATTCTGAGCAAAGAAATAATCCCCAAACTGATTTTAAAAAAATCATAGCTCTGAAGGATACCGGGAATATCTATCAGGAAATGTTGAATGATAAGTCGGATGATTTGATGGAAAATCATCCGTCTGAGGACATATACAATAATATCTGGACAAGTGAAAGACTAAATCCCTACAAAGTTCCTATTGATAGTTTACCGGATTCGATACACGTCAATCTGTCTCATTTCCATATCCCTGTTCCCGGAGCAGTGACATCGGAGTTTGGTCCCCGCCGTTATCGTTTTCATTACGGAATTGACCTGAGATTAAATGTAGGTGATTCGGTGCTTGCCGCTTTTTCCGGAAAAGTGAGAATCATAGATTATGAAGGGCATGGATATGGACATTATGTGGTTATCAGGCATGATAATGGATTGGAAACTGTTTATGCTCATTTATCTAAAGTGTTGGTAAATTTGAACCAAAGAGTAAAATCGGGAGAATTAATCGCTTTAGGTGGAAATACAGGGCGTTCTACCGGGCCTCATTTGCATTTTGAGACCCGTTATATAGGAAACGCTATTAATCCGGCAACTATTATCAATTTCATTACTGGAAAGGTAATCACCGAAAATTATCTGATAACCAAGAAAAAAACATTCTATTATCAGACTGAGGTTAAAGCTGTGCAGTTGGCTAAATATTACAAAGTCAGGCAAGGTGATAATCTAGGAAGCATTGCTAGTCGAAACGGAACAAGTGTAAAAAATCTTTGTCGGTTGAATGGCATAAAGCAAAAAACGTTAATTCGACCAGGACAGCGATTGAGAGTAAGATAACACGGTTGGAATGGAAAAGTACCTGAAATATTTCAAAGGTGACAGGTTTGCCGCATACAACGGAATTGATCTGGTCGAGTGCAAACCGGGCTATGCGAAGACAATGGTTAAAGTTGAAGAAACTCATCTCAATGGTGCCGGAGTAGTACATGGTGGATTGCTGTTCACGTTGGCTGATTTCGCTTTTGCCGTGGCGGTAAATGCTTATGGTAAAGTAACTCTGTCAGTTTCTACTAATATGACCTATTTCGATAAAAGTGTGGATGGAATCATATTTGCAGAAGCCAGTGAAATATCACGTTCGAATAAACTAATACATTGCGGGGTTTCTATCTTTCACGAATCGGGAAATCTTCTCGCCAATTTCAAAGGCACTGCCTATATCACATCCGAAGAAATAATCTTTTGATGGAACGGGTTGAGAAGAACTTTTATCAATTATTTTTTCCGAATCCAAAAAGCTTTTTATCTTTTATGTGTCTGAAAACTTTTTCAGGCACATAATCGATTAAGTTTTCATCTCCGTTTTCAATCAGTTTCGAAATATATTCCGAGCTTATCTCAAGGTTTTTGTGAGGAATACTTTTAAGAATAAGAATCTTTTTGGTGGCATTAAGATATTGCCAAAGAATTCGGTTTGTTTCTGAAAAATGTGAATCTTCGGGATATATAACTTCACCTGTGTTCATGTCGATAAACGGATACAAATACACTTTTACATTCTCCTGAAACAAAGCTCCGGTAGCTTCGAGCAAACCGCCCCGCAAGTCGGTGTAGTTTGAACTCTCTAAAATCTTATCAAAAGCAGGTAACCCAACCACCAAACGAAGCTTGATAAGTTTGAATTGTTCAAAGTATTTTACCAACTGGAAATAGCGATAAAATTTCGAGACCATAACGTTTTGTCCCATCATGTTGAGCAAGTCCACCCGGTGCAGAAAGTCTTTTTCATCTACTTTTTCTCCCTGCATTAAATATTTCAGTGAAATTTCGCAAAAGGCAATCGTATTGTCAGGTTTATAATCCTCGTCCCGTTTGAAATTAGCTAAACTGTCCTCAATAAACTCCATTCCCAGATTATTTATTGGCCTGAAATAACCGCGTAACACAATCACATTTTTTTTATAAAGCATATCTCCCGGTTGTTGTACTTTCCCCGATTGGTCGAACATAATAGCCGGAGTCATATTGTGGCTTACCAGCATTAGGTTTAAAAGGCGATTGTCGCACCATTTTAGGTCAGGTCCTTCGACATAAATATAATCTATTTCGACGCGTTCCACATCGAGATTGTCGAGTAGCGACAACAATATTTTTCGTGGATCTTCCCATTGAAAAAGTCCTCCGTAAATCAAATTAATACCCAAAGCCCCCAACGAATATTGTTGCAGCAACGTATCATTCTCGTGTAGCTTTACATGAATAAATATCTTATTGGGTTTATATCTGTCGGTGCCTTCGACAGCCATTCCAAGCCATCCGCTTCCACGATTGGTTTTCATGAAATTCAACGTCTCAACCGTGTTGGCAAAAGCAAAGAATTTTTGACTGTTTTTCTTGTCCAATATCTTGATTAATTCATCATATTCATAATCCACCATTTTCCTGACTCTGTCTTCCGCCACATAGCGCGAGGGCATTCCCTGATTATAAAAATGATCGCTAAACAACTTATCGTAGGCCGAAATTGATTTAGCAACTGTGTTCGAAGCTCCACCAGCCTGAAACAAATGCCGTGCAGTTTCTTGTCCGCCACCAATTTCGGCAATTGCACCGTAGTACATCGAATCGATGTTGATCCGAACGGATTTTTCTTTAATGCTTAATATGTTGTTTGCCATAACAAATTAATGTTGAGTCGTTTTTTCATTTGTAAAATTATCTTTTTTTATTGTAATTTATTGTTGTCCGATATAAAAATATATTGTTTAAAATCATCCTGTATCTGTCTAAAAATCAGATGCGGGATTTTTGCTTTATAAAACCAAGCCCCCCATTATATTGGAAAAATGCTCAATTGCATTTCTCGCTTGTATGCTTCATTCTTTTCCCTCCAGGTTTTCTCGGGGTCATTCAGGAAGCTAT
>QKGU01000365.1 GCA_003250325.1 Paludibacter sp. | reverse complement strand
CCTTCGTGCCCAGCCTCGTCGCTGGCTTCAATATGTAAATACACAAAATCGTCGGTTCGGAGAGCATCTATCGTTGCTTGCGCTTTTCCTTCGTAGTTGGTATTGTATAAACCTGTTGCACCTTCCACCTGAATTACTTTCAATCCCGCATAAACGCCAATTCCGCGAATTAAATCCACCGCTGAAATTACCGATCCGCTTTTCAGATTATAAAGTTCGAGCAATGTCTTCATATCGGGCTTATAACCCGGCGACCATGGCCATATACTATTGGCTTTGTCTTTCCCGGCAGCAGCGCGTTTCATATTTACCGGATGATTTTCGAGTAATTCCTGCGAACGAAGAATCAGGTCATTCAACAACTCAGCCGTTTCTTTTGCCTCATCGTTCTCAGCTTCAATCAACACTTCTGCAAATGGTGTTCCGGGAACATCATGTGGTGGTGTACATTTCAGTTGCTTTTTCCCGCCTTTTATCTTCAACAAATGGCGATACGAAACACCCGGGTAAAAACTGATTACATCGTTTCCCAGTTCTTTTTCCAGAAAAAGAATTAATTCTTCGGCTTCTTCATTGCTAATATGCCCTGCCGAATGGTTTTTTATTTTAGCATTTTCGATACAAATAAGATTGCAGCGCATGGCCATCTCGCCCGGTTCAATCACCACGCCCATGCTGGCCGCCTCCAGCGAACCGCGCCCTTCGAAAACCTTTGGAACATCGTAACCCATTACGCTGAGGTTTGCAATTTCGCTTCCCGGAGCAAATCCTTCGGGAATTGTATCCAGCAATCCGTTGCGCCCCAGAGCAGCTATTTTATCGATATTGGGTTTGTTGGCGGCTTGCAGACAGGTTTTATTTCCAAGCGATGCAATCGGCTCGTCAGCCATTCCATCGCCAAGTATTATCAAATATTTCATTCTAAAAAATCTTTATAATTTTCCAACGCTTCTTCAAATTTATTGACCGTATCGGACATTGAAGCGTAGCTTTCCGCACCGGCAGCATTCAAATGTCCACCACCGTTAAACAAATCGGCAGCCACTTTGTTGGCAGGGAAAGTGCCTTGTGAGCGGAATGACAGCTTTATTTTATCTTTATCTTCACGCATAAAAACAGAAAAATCAACTCCGGCTATTGATAATGGGATATTTACAAATCCTTCCGAATCTCCATTTTTATAATTGAACAACGACAATTCTTTTGCGGTAAGTGTAATTAAAGCAGCTTTATATTCAGGATAAATTTTCATCTTTTTGTACAGACAAAATCCCATTAAACGCAATCGATCGGCCGAATATGTATTGAAAACTTTGCGGTAAATATCATCTTTATCAACACCAAGTTTTATTAATTCTGAAATAATAGTGTAGATTTCCTGCTTGTTTGAATTGTAGGTAAAACCGCCTGTATCGGTCATCATGCCCGTATAAATACATTCGGCACAAGCCAGATTTATTTTCGAGAAATCTCCCATTCGGCAAATCAAACGGAAAATCAATTCGCTTGTAGACGATAATTCAGGATGTGAAATGACTATATTGGTAAAATCAGCCGGATGCAAATGATGATCAATCAAAACCTTTGGAACATTTGTCGCCAAAACAGCATCAGCCAGCATATCCATCCGCTTTGGGATATTGAAATCGAGAGCAAAAATGAGATCGGCTCCTGCCAGAAATTTGTCAGATGTCTCTTTATTTTCTTCATACACCATAACGCATTCCGCACCGGGCATCCAGTTTAGAAAATCCGGATAAGCTGTAGGCACAATTACAACAGGTTCCTTATTTAAGGTCATTAAATAATGCCATAGTCCCAACGAAGAGCCCATGGCGTCGCCATCAGGGCCAACATGTGTTACGATGACAATTCTTTCGGCTTTAGAAATTTCTTTTTGAACCTTATGAATAAGGTCTTCCGCTATAATTTTAG
Source organism: Paludibacter sp. (assembly GCA_003250325.1). Classification (GTDB taxonomy): domain Bacteria; phylum Bacteroidota; class Bacteroidia; order Bacteroidales; family Paludibacteraceae; genus Paludibacter. The sequence goes on along the minus strand of QKGU01000365.1, from coordinate 2,986 downwards.
AAATCATTCGTTTGGTTTTAAATCAAATGCAAAAGTAGCAAAAAAAAGAGAATTTTGGTTGCAATTAATCCTTCCCGGTGTTAATCTTTAAAATTCAACACAAATGCTCCTTCCCTTGCAACCGAGTAAAATTTTATGCCATTTTTATCGCAAGCTTTTTCAATATTGTCAGCGTACCATTTGGACACAGTTTTATCTACAACTACTTGTTTTGGCTGTACACAAGCTAACACTTGATCTATATAACACTTCACATTATTACCAACAATCAGATAATCAACAGAAATTGGCTGTTTCGCCATTTTACCTTTCAACGATTCATCTGTCAATATGCAAATTCTTTTTCCGCAAAAATCATGAAAATCATTCGAATAAACGATATTTTCAAATGAACCTGATTCATTCAATTTCCGGCTTAGCCAATAATTTTGTGCCACTTTATAAACATCGATACTATCAGTTGTAAAAACAGTATGATCTTTTCCTTTTATAAAATCGACATGCGTGTTTTTATTATCGGAATAAACAATCAATTGAGTTGCGTGAGAAGAATCATAGTTTATATATAAATTAATTAAAACGAAAGCCAATACCACGACTAAAGAACTCAGAACCGCATAGTAATTTTTCGAATTGAAATAGAACGCAAACAGGACAATTGCGATAAATGCCAGAAGCACCTGAACATCCATAATACTCGTTATAGTGACTGAGTATGGCAAATGATGAATAAATTCGATACTCGTATTCAGTATTCTCAAAAGCCATTGAAGCACGAAGGCAATCGCTACCGGCAAATAAGGAACTGACGAAGTTAGCAACAATGCTACAGCTGCATAAATAATCAGAGTAGCAAAAGGAATTGCCACAAAATTCGTAATCAGGAAATAATTAGCAAACTGATGAAAATAATACAAGGTCAGTGGAGCAGTACCAATTTGTGCGGCGATAGACACAGACGTTAGATCCCAACTCCATTTGAGCAGTTTATTCTTGATATAAAACCATTTGGCAATTTTCGGTTGAAAATAGACAATACTCAATACGGCGCAATAACTCAACTGAAATCCGACATCGAACAGAAAATCGGGATTAAACAAAAGCATTAAAAATGCTGAGGCGAAAATTGTGTTGTAAATTTGCCCTTTTCGCCCGAATCCCATGCCTATCGCTATCATTGAGAACATAATAGTTGCCCGAACCACCGATGGAGGCAAGCCAGTGACGAAAGCATACGCCCAAAGCAATAGAATGACCAAAACTATTTTTAGCTTTTTCAGCGATTTACTTTTGTCCAAAAACGATAATAAAAAATTCAAAACCATAAAAATGATTCCGACATGCAATCCGCTTACGGCCAGAATATGCATTCCGCCACTCGTGGTATAATTTTGCCTCAATTCGGGATGTAACGCGTCTTTGCTTCCCAGTGTAAGTGCAGCAAGAACTGCAAATTCATCTCCTTCGATTCCAAACCGCTTATAAACTGCGAGCAATTTTTTCTGCCAATCTTCTGCCAACCGGAAAATTGAAAATCCGGTATTGACACTTACTTTTTTCCATTTGTAAGACGGAATGTAAGTTGTTGCTCCAAATCCTTGTCGATTCAGATATTGTCTATAATCAAACCCTTCCGGATTCACTTGTGCATCGGGTTTATTGAATGTTGCCTCTATCAACAATTGATCGCCCGATTTCAACTCTGCAGCTAAACTATCTTTCTGAAAATAAACGATTGCTTTTCCCAAAGAAGATTTAGCGTCATTTCGGTCAAAATACCGTAGCGTTTTTATCCGGCACAAATACGAATTTTCTTTCTCTATCGGTGATTCAATTAGTTCAACTTCAAAAATTCCTGACTTATTTATATTATCAAAATTCCGTTTTGAGAAGTCGCGATTAGAAATAAAATATCCCGAGAGAACAAGGAATAAAAAAATTCCGCTGCCATAAAGCCAGCGAAATTTATATTTAAGTTGGGGTTGCTGAATCAGCAAACTTCCAAAAACAAGAACAAAAGACAATAAAAGTATTACAATCTGACTCCAGACAAACAAATCTATATGTTGATATAAAATTATACCAACTATAAACGGGAACAACAATCTGAAAAATGGAGTCCGTTGTAAAAATTCCATAGGCTAGGTATTTAGCATATCTTGTATCATTTGTGGTGGATTCGGGGCATTAAAGACGGCACTTCCGGCCACTAAAACATTTACACCCGATTCAAAAAGTTTTCCAGCATTATTAATATTCACTCCACCGTCCACTTCTATCAAACAATTTGCATCCTTTTTCGCCATAATTTCCCGAAGTTCTGCAATTCGGTTGTAGCTTTCTTCAATAAATTTTTGCCCGCCATAACCCGCAAAAACCGTCATAATAAGTACCAAATCCACTTTATCGACAAAAGGTTCGAGAACACTCACAGGCACATCCGGATTAATAGTTATCCCGGCCTTCACCCCTTCAGCCTTTATCATTTCAATAATTTCCAACGGATTTTCCACTGTTTCGTAATGAAACGTAATAATTCCGGCTCCGGCTTCTGCAAATCTCTTGATATACTTTTCTGGATGAACAATCATCAAATGCACATCAAGCGGTTTAATGCAATGTTTCTTTACGGCTTCCAACACCGGAAATCCGAAAGAAATATTTGGCACAAAACTTCCATCCATCACATCAATGTGAAGCCATTCTGCTTCACTCGAATTGATCATTTCGCAATCGGCTTTAAGATTTCCAAAATCGGCTGATAATAAGGATGGAGAAATTATACGAGTCATAATTGAAATAATTTTTCAGGTGTTTATTTTATTCCTGCAAATATAATAAAAAAAGAGGCTGTCTCAAAATAAAATGAGCCAGCCTCTTTCGTGTGAAATAGAGAATTCCGTTTTTTTGAATAAATTTCTGTCTATTCAAATCTCAGGAAGTTATCTTTAGTGTTTTTTCGTTTTTAGAGCAAAAAAGAGGATTT
>QKGU01000306.1 GCA_003250325.1 Paludibacter sp. | reverse complement strand
TAACTCTTGTTTATTCTGAATATATTCTTTAAATCGCATATATTTAATTGTATATCAACGATATAAAGATAATAAAAATTCTTCAATATACCAAATTACCGTACAAAAAAAACGCTGACTCGATTTTTATTTTGAGACAGCCTCATCGTTTTTAATGATTATCCGCGAAGAATACAGTTGCAAGGAATCTATCAATCGCAGGGATTGACCTCGTTCGGTGAACCGAAAAACAAGTGAAGTTGGCGTTTGAAACTGTCCTGTTTGAGCGACGAAGGAGCGAGTTTGGACGGTTTCAGCCAACTGAGCGTAAGTTTTTCGAGTGAAGCGGGCGCAATCAAACACTTTCTTCCTTTTTCCCTCTCCAAAAGGAGAGGGTGTCCGTAGGACGGGTGAGGTGTTTTTTGCTTCGTTTTTTGGTTTAAGCCAAAAAATGAAGTGGGGTTTGGGGCAAAGCCCCGACAATGCAAAATATCTTTTTTTAAATGCCATACGGGTACAAACCGTTCATTTTTAATCTAAATCTATCTTTCATGAACATAGCCCAGATATCCGACAATCTCGAAAAACTTGTAGAATCCTTCAACAAAGACAGCTTTATTTTTGATTTATTATTGGCTTATGGTACACCCAAAGCAACTATCAGTCGTTTGAGGCAGGGTGATTCAGCTATGTTTTCGGGAGAAACTGTAATTATCAAAAAGAAGCTATTTTTCAAATCTGTAGTAGCTGAAGATTTACAGGCGGTTATAGATAATCTCAAAACCAATGAAAAAGTAACCAAGCAAGCACCTCGTTTTATTGTAGTTACTGATTTTGAAACCTTACTGGCTTACGACACCAAAACCGATGAATCTTTAGATATTCCGATACTTGAAATTCCACAACATAACGATTTCTTTCTTCCCTGGGCAGGTATGGAAAAATCAAAACAACAAACCGAAAACATTGCCGACGTTCGCGCTGCCGAACGTATGGCAAAGCTTTATGACGAAATAAAGAAAGATAATCCTACCACAACACACGAAGAAGTTCATAATCTGAACGTTTTTCTTTCACGCTTATTATTTTGCTACTTTGCCGAAGACACAGAAATTTTCGAAAAAGATTTATTTACAAAATCAGTTGATTCCCATACCCAAAAAGACGGAAGTGATTTAAATGTGTACCTCGACACCTTGTTTGAGGTAATGAATACTCCGCAATCCGCACGTGGTAGAGACGAGGCATGCCTCGTCTCAGAACTACCCGCCTACCTCAAAGCATTTCCCTATGTAAACGGAGGTTTATTTCGGAATCAACACGCTGCTCCTGTATTCACCCGCAAAAGCCGTCAAATGCTTATTGATTGCGGCCTCTCTCTTCAATGGCAAGATATAAACCCCGATATTTTTGGTTCGATGATTCAGGCGGTAATAACGCCCGAACACCGTGGCGGATTGGGTATGCATTACACTTCTGTGCCAAATATTATGAAAGTCATTGAGCCGTTATTTTTGGACGAATTGAAAGAAGAATTTGCGAAGGCTGTAGAGAAGAAGCATGCTTCGTCTCAAAAAACGCAGGCATTAAATGAATTACTTCAACGTCTCTGGAAAATAAAAATCTTCGATCCGGCTTGTGGAAGCGGTAACTTTCTGATTATTGCCTACAAAGAACTACGCAAACTGGAAATGCTTATTTTCAAAGAATTAGGTACATTAGCTTTCTCAGAAATAAACCTCAGCAACTTCTATGGTATTGAGCTGGATGACTTTGCTCACGAAGTAGCCACCCTCTCGCTTTGGCTTGCCGAACATCAAATGAACCAAGCTTTTATGCGTGAATTTGGACGCTGCAAACCGGCATTACCACTGCAAGAAACCGGAAATATTGTAAATGGAAATGCTTGCCGTGTTGATTGGGAAACGGTATGCCCGAAAAAAGAAGGAGATGAAATCTATATTTTGGGTAATCCACCGTATTTGGGAGGGAAAGGGCAATCTGTTGAACAGAAAATGGACATAGAAATAATCTTCAAAGGCGAAAAGAATTTTAAAGAACTTGATTATATTGCTTGTTGGTTCTTGCTTGCTGCAAAATATATTGAAGCTAAGAACAAATTTGCTTTTGTAACTACTAGTTCTATTTGTGAAGGAGCGCAAGTTGAACAGATTTGGCCATTAATCACAAATATGAATAATGAAATATTTTTTGCTTATGTTCCATTTAACTGGACAAATAACGCTAAAGACAAAGCTGGAGTTACGTGTTCGATTATTGGCATTCGAAAACTTAGTGCAGAAAAAAAATATATTTTCAATAAGTCTATACGAAAAGAAGTTTTAAAAATAAATGGCTATTTGACAAGTGGTGATAATATTTATATTACTAAAAATCTCGAATCGATTTCTCAATTACCTACAATGATAACAGGAAACAGTCCTTATGAGAATGGCAACTTGATGTTGACTCCTGATGAAAAATCTGATTTATTAAATAATTTTCCTGACGCAAAACAAATTATTCGAAAAGTTACTGGAGCAAATGAATATATAAATGGAATTGAAAGATGGTGTTTGTGGATTGAAGATGAAAAATTACAAATTGCTTTGAATATTCCTCCTATCTTTAAGAGAATCGAAAATATAAAAATTTTCAGAGCAGCAGGTGGCGATGTAGCAAGAGGTCTATTAAACAGACCTCATAAATTTAGATATACACATACAGCAAAAAATTCAATAATAATTATTCCTATAGTTTCCTCCAGCAGAAGAGAATATATACCGTTGGGTTTTCTTCCTGCAGAATATATAATACTAAGTTCCGCTGCAGCAATTTATGACTCAGAACCATATGTTTTTTCTATATTAACTTCGAAAATCCATATGAATTGGGTTTACCTTACCTCAGGTAAATTAAGAGGAGATATAAGATATTTATCAGCTTTAAGTTACAATACTTTCCCTTTTCCCCACATCTCCGACAAACAGAAAAAGGAGCTTGAACAACATGTATATAATATCTTAGCTGAGCGTGAAAAGCACTCTGAAAAAACACTGGCACAGCTTTATGACCCTGACAAAATGCCCGAAGGGTTGCGTGAAGCCCACCGCCTAAATGATTTAGCAGTAGAGCGTTGTTATCGCAGTCGTCCGTTTGAAAGTGACGAAGAACGGTTAGAATATCTGTTTAAGCTCTATGAGCAAATGATAGAAGAGGAAAAAGAGAAAGGGACGTTGTTTGGAAAGACTGCTAAATCAACAAAAAAACGAACTTAAAGAGTAAAATACAACGCCACAAAGTGGCAACATAACATCAGCCCAATGGCAACGCCTTGGGATTAAAAACAAAGAACACCAGCGGTGTTCAATATGCATAACCCCCAGATTTATCTGGGGGATGAAACAGAAAATAAACAACACAACCCCTGCGGGGTTGAACAATATGAATTAAAATATATTTCAAAGCAACAAAATAATGGAAACACTCAACCAGACTGACCAGCAATATAAAGATTGGCTCATTGAACTAAAGAGTAAAATTCGCTCCACACAAATAAAAGCTTCTTTAGCCGTAAATGCTACGCTTGTAGGCTTTTATTGGGAATTGGGGAAGATGATTTCCGAGAAGGAAGGTGCTTGGGGCAGTAAACTCATTGAGCGGGTGGCTAAAGATTTACAAGCTGATTTTCCCGAAATGAAAGGTTTTTCAGAAAGGAATATTAAATATTGCCGTCAGTTTTATCAATTTTACACAACCTCAATTAGGCAACAGCCTGTTGCAGAAATAGAAAATGAGATAATGCCAATTGGGCAACAACCTGTTGCCCAATTGGAAACAGTCAACAATGCTGATATTTTCCACCACCTTGGTGGAAAATTGGCTACTCAAATTCCATGGGGGCATAATATTCATATTTTTACTAAAGCAAAGTCGCTTGACGAAGCTCATTTCTATATCCAACAAACAATCGAAAACGGTTGGAGTCGTGACGTGCTGGCATTGCAACTAAAATCAAAATTGTATGATAGACAGGGTAAAGCCATAAGCAACTTCCAACTTACGCTGCCAGATCCACAATCCGAATTGGCAATTCAAACCCTAAAAGATCCGTATGTATTCGACTTTCTAACAATGACAAATCCTTTTCAGGAAAAAGATATCGAGCAACAATTGGTAAGTCATATTACCAAATTCCTACTCGAACTTGGGAAAGGCTTTGCTTTTATTGGCAGGCAATATCATTTGTTCGTAGGCGAAACAGATTATTATATCGACCTGCTATTCTATCATATAAAGTTGCGATGTTATGTGGTTATAGAGCTTAAAAACACCAAGTTTATTCCTGAATATGCCGGCAAACTTAATTTTTATTTGTCGGCTGTTGACAGCCTTGTGAAATCCGATGCTGATAATCCTACAATTGGCATTTTAATGTGTCGAGACAAAAACAATTTCGAAACCGAATTTGCTCTGCGCGACATAAATAAACCCATGGGAATAAGTGAATTTCAATTGACTGAAATACTTCCCGAAGAACTAAAAACTAGTTTGCCAACTATAGAAGAGATAGAGCAGGATTTAAAGAAATTAGACGAACCAACGGCTTAATAAGTATAAAATCAGTGGTTCAGACAGTGCATGAGTAAATGATAGAAGAAGAAAAAGGGACGTTGTTTGCAAAGAAGAAAAATGAAAAGCTAAATAGACTATGTTTGAATCAATAAAATCATTTTTTGATATCATTTTCGACACATCCAAATCAATTGGTCATAGAACTGCTGTGTTCTTTTCTACAATAGGTTTTTTTCTAATATTGGAATTGGTTTTTAATTTCAATAGTGTGTTATATTTATAGTTAAATTATTGAAAATCAATTAATTATCTTGTTTTAAAATTTGGTTAACTCCATGAAAATCAGTATCTTTATAGATTATACCACTAATTTATAAAGTATGATTTTCACAGAAGT
>QKGU01000060.1 GCA_003250325.1 Paludibacter sp. | reverse complement strand
ATGGTGACGGCATTGGCATCGGCGTTTACAAAACGGAAAGTTCGTAAAAATCTGGCTATGACAGGAGAAATAACTCTTCGTGGAAAAGTGTTACCGGTTGGAGGTATAAAAGAAAAAATTCTGGCTGCAAAAAGAGCCGGAATTAAATCAGAAAGATATTGATGAAATAAAACCAGTCTACCTTAAAGGTTTGAAATTCCATTATGTTAAGGATATTATGGAAGTCATAGATTTGGCATTGCTGAAATAAGAAGAAAGCCTGTTGAAGTCACTTCAACAGGCTTTCTTCTTATTCTTCAGTTTCTTTATTGTCTTTGCTTTGGAGATATTCTCTCACTGAATCGGCATATTTGCCATCTACTTCAGCTATATGCATTAGAAACCATTTTCTCATAAATGAGATCATTTGTTCCATCAATATCGTATTCTTATAGCTATATGCTATTTTGAACTCTTCCACTTTCTTTATGAAAAGTTTATGTTGTAAAATATGTTGCTCAATGCCTGGTTCATTTGCTTTACGCATTAAAGCTTCTTCTGTGTTAAAGTGATTATGAGTATACTTTTCCAGTTCCTGAATTACTTCATCTATTTTCTCATAATTTTTGTTGCCCTTGTTTAGTAGCAACAGATGATCAAATATTTTGAAGAACATCATGTGTTGCTTGTCAATCATAGGAATATCAAGCATATAGCTGTTGTTCCATGTTTGATGTTTGTAATCGTTAATGTTTTGATCCATTGTAGTTAATTTTTAGGTGTTAATTTTTAGAATCAAATCCCGTTCTTGTCATTTCTCCCCATTGTTTCTTATTCTTTTTAAAATAGAAGTCGAAGTGTCCTGTAAGAGAAAATATCATATTTAAAGGCTGATAAATAAACATCTCGAGAAATATAAACCCAATTGCTTGTGATAGATATGAAACGCCTTTGTATTTATTGTAAGTATACGCTTCGAAGAAAATAGCAAACAGTGAATACATAATCGAGAAGCTAAGAACGAAAATTAATAATGTGACGAATACTTGTACGTTTAACATTCCGAAGATGATTACAAGTATAAGATAGATTAATCCAATAGATTGAATTAATGGTGCAAGCCATTCGAAGAGCACCCAATAAGGGAAGCTTACCATACCGATAAGTCCGTATTTGGGATTCAGGAACATTCTCTTATGTTTTAAAATTGTATCGATTGCGCCGCGGGTCCATCTGTTTCGTTGGCGCGCAAGGACTCTATATGATTCAGGAACTTCTGTCTGGATCAGGAATAAAAGCTACTTTATATTTTACTTTTTCTACTTCATGCATGTATCTGCGTAGCCTTACAACTAATTCCAGATCTTCACCCACGCTATTCTTGTCGTATCCACCCACTCTGATGACTCTTTTTCTATCGAACAAGCCAAACGCACCTGAAATAATCAGCAGTCCGTTAAGTTTACTCCAAGCCATACGACCGAGAGTAAATGCCCTGAAGTATTCCAGAACCTGGAATTTAGCCCAGAAATTCCGTGGGTATTTTACTTTGCTTATTTTGCCTTCACGAACTTCGCATGAGTTTGCTATACGAACTACACCACCTGAAGCAATTACAACGTTTTTATTGTCATCGATAAATGGTTTCACTATTTTAAGTAATGCATCTGATTCTAAGATACAATCAACATCGATTGCTAAAAACAAATCGTTTTGTGATACATTAATACCTGCATTCAAAGCGTCTGCTTTTCCCCCATTTTCTTTGTCAATAATTATCAGATGCTTAAATGCTTGGTTCTGTGATTGGTATATACCTCGTATCGGAGCTGAGTTTAATTCTTGCTCAAAAGCTCTCTCTACTCTCACCATCTCAAAATGGTTTATCACTTTTGATAATGTGTTGTCATTGCTTCCGTCGTTAACAATAATAACTTCAA
>QKGU01000013.1 GCA_003250325.1 Paludibacter sp. | reverse complement strand
AAGTATATTCATATTCTATTGATTTTGACTATAAATATAATGAATATCAATCAATTAAACTAATTGTTTTTAAACTGTTTTCAATAAAAATCAACCGTAAATTATCTTGTCTTTCGATTAGGATGCTTTGCGGATAATCATATTCTCAATTTCATCTACGACTTGCTTATATAGCTCAACATAGCTACATAATGCATCCTGATTGACTGCATTTGAAAATTTGTTTACCCAAACAAGTGTTTTAAATTCAAAGTTATTGATAAAATTGATTGGCTTTTCTTTCTTAATTGCATGTTTGTGATTGTAAAAACCGTAAGAACGTATTTGCTCTCTAAGTTTATTTTTGTTTAGTTGTTCCGTTACATCACAAAAGGAATTTGTCCAACATAAATACAACGCTTCAGTAAGTAAATCAAAACTCAAAAGATACATGTTTGTCAGTTTTCGTTCAATCATATCGATAATTTCTATAGCTTGTAATTAGATATAGCTTGGTTCTTTCTGATAAAAAAAATGACATGAATTATCATGCCATTTTTAATATCTTAACGAAATTATTTCATTTTTATTACAAAACTTTTACTGCTTCGTCGATTATATTACTGTTAAAACTGTCGAGATAGGTATTTGTTGTTTTAAGGTCCTTGTGACCTAAAATCTGCGAAATTACTTCTCTCGGGATTTCGTTGTTTTGCAAACTCATTGCCATTGTGTGACGGCTAACATAAGAAGTTAAATCAATATCGTTAATCTCAAATTCAGTTGCCATTTTATCAAGATACTTGTTGAATTTGCTCAATCTTGTTTTTAAATGGTTGTATAAATCCTCACCAGTAAGACCTTCGACTGAAATAATTGGCAATAAGTAATTCTCAACGGGCTGCTTTATGCTGCAAAGTTCGTTAATGAGTGTTTGCAGCTCTTCTGTGAGCTTAATATTGATTGCTTTGGCTCCTTTGCTATTTTTAGTTTTATGTCGCTTGTAAACGATATAAAGCCCATTTTCAAACCTTTTAATATTGTCAGAAGTAAGACGTGCCATATCTCCAAAACTAATCCCATAACAGAAGTAAGAAAAAAGAAATAATTTCCGGGCATACTCGTTAACTTTGTTTTCTGAAACCGTGTTTTTAATTTTCACAAGATACTCGGTTGGCAAATAACGCTTTTCGGTTTCTTCTGCTAATTTTGCCACTTCAAAACCTCCTTTTCCGAAAGGATATGTTGTTGTGCTTGCTTCTTTGGTTTCTATAGCCTGATTTAAAACTGCTCGCAAAGTCCTGAAATGAATCATTCGGGAATTGCTTGAATTTCCTTTTCTTTGTACTATTCTTTTGTTACCTTTTGAACTGGTGTAAACTGACTCCCGTGGCATTTGAAGAAAAGCATCAAAAGCCCGGATATATTTAATATCAATCTCGCTGAAGAACTTCTTATCGAATTTTTTGTCGAAGATTTCGAGCATGTCCAATGTCCTTTGATAGCAAAGTGCATTACCTATATGGTCAGTATCTTTCAGCTTCTGGATCTGATTCTCAAAAAAATGTTTAATTTTGCCTTGCTTTGAGCGATTTAGGAATGCATCTTCGAACTGGTTGAGTGTCCAGTCGATTTTGTTACGGTCAAAGTCGTTTATGACATTTTGAGCTTTTGTAAGCTGGCTGGCAATATATGCATTGCTCTTATCATAATCAGGATTGATTCGTTTATCTTTCTTGAATTGAGAGAATTCTTCATTCCATTGATTTGGATTTGCAGAAAGATTAAGACTTAAGTATTTACGAACTCTGTCTTTGGTGATTCTTAAAACAATAGGATGTTCTCCATTCTTCAAGAGATTACTTTTGCTTTTGTATAGAATTATTGAAATGTATTTCATACTTGCGTTTAGTTTTACATTACACAAACATTACACAAATGAGGAAACTTAATACAAAATATGCAAAATGGCTATTTCTTTAAGTGCCTGTTATGTAATGCAAATATACACAAATACAACGAATTACCAAAATATATTAGGGGATATTTACACGTCTGGGGGACCAGTGGTCGCAAGTTCGAATCTTGTCATCCCGACAAAAAAAGGATATCCGATTTTTTGGATATCCTTTTTTTATGAATCACTGAAAAGTTATTTTGCAAGCTTTTTCAAATCCATTCTCTTTGTAACATAGCCATATATAAGTAACGCAATGGCTGAGATTAGTCCAATGCCGACAAAAACGAACCAAATATAATGGGCATGTTCTGTTGCAGCAGCGTATTCGATAGACGAACTAAAATTTTTAGGATCGGGACAATATTTTTCCAACAGAAAACCGGAAAGTCCAAAAGCAAAAAGATAAGACACAAACGAGTGTAAGTGACTGAATCCTAAGTAAAGACCTTCTTCGCCCTTTGGTGATTGCAATGAAAAATACTCCAAAAATCGTGGAGAAATAAAACTTTCGGCAATGGCTTGCATTGCAATTCCCACAATCATCATAAAAGCTACAGGATGTAATCCCAACACATAATCCGACCCGATAAGCGTTCCGAACGACATCGCCAAAGCCGACAAAGGAATAATCAGCATCCCGATGGTCATTGATGTGAGCGCAGTCTGCTTTTTCATGAGCGAAGTGACGAAATTAACCGTAACAAAAACGATCAACGGATTGACATTAGCATACCAACCAGGAGAGGCTTCCACACCAATCATGCGAATAACATATTTTGGCATGGTGGCATACATCTGACTTTGCACCATCCAAAAACCACTGATAATTAGAATCAAAACAATCAGTCGTCCATTTGACAACACTTTCAACAAACCTTTTCCAATTTCTGCAAAGCTTTTTCCTGCACCTTCGGTTTTTACCGATTTATAGAAAAAGAAAACGGCAATGAGCGCCAAAAATGTCATTCCGGCAGAAACAAAATTAAGATAAACCAACCCCTGATCACCCAAACTTTTTCTAAGCGGATCGACCACTGTTTTCCCGGTAAAAGCACCCATATTGACCATCATATAAAAAATGGCATAACCCCTTGCACGAGTTTCAGAGCTTGTTTCACGAGCCACAGTCCCTGAAATAACCGCTTTTATAAACGAGCCACCAAGTACAATTAGAACCAAAACAGGAACAATCGACCAACGTAACCAACTACTTTCAAGACCGGAAAAAGTGGTTGTCATATCGTATTGAACCAAGCCTGCACCTTCAAGCAAAGTCGGCAACAATCCTAAACCACTGTAACCGAGCGTAAGCAATCCGAAAGCTATCATTATCGCCGAGCGGAATCCGATTTTATCGGCATAAGCTCCGGCAAAAGTAGGAAGGAGATAAAGTGTGGCTGAAAATATTCCGGAAATTAAACCTGCTTCTATATCGCTAAATCCCCAGACATTCGACAGGTAAAGCGTAATAACAATGAAAACGGCATAATAGGCCAACCTTTCCAACAATTCAACCGAGTTGGCTACCCAAAAAGCTTTTGAAAATTTTGTCATGTATAAAAATCTTATTTTAATAGAAAAAACGAGGACAAATATACTAACAAAAAGATTTTTAAATGGTTAACAAAAATCTAATATTCATTAAAGTTCAATGACTAAATAAAACTATTCTGCTATCTATTAACATGTTTGGGGAGCAACTTAATCGTGTTTATTCTATCGGATGTTTTGTGTAGTTTTTCAAGAAAATCATTGACTGTATCCTGATAATCTGCGAAATAATCCTCGTGAAGTTCTTTGGTTATCAATTTGATAAAACGTTTCAACAATAGCCCCACTTTGTAATCATAGCCGGATGTTTTCTTGCCAAACATTTTCGGATAATGAGCAAACTGAAGTTTAAGGACATACAAAACAAGGTCTGTTTCGAGCTTTTTACTTTTGGTTTCCACCGTAAATTCATTAATTCGCTTCACACACGCACTCAGTTTTTTTACCTGCTTCTTCAATTCCGTTGCCGCACGATATTCTTTCTGGCAAAGCAGGTCAATATCTACAATTGCTTCATCAAATAATATCTTTTCTCCATTCTCTTTATCCAGAAAATTCACCAACAAGAACTCGTAATTAAACCGCTTATTCGCCAACTTCAACAGCATGTTTGCCAACTCCTGTTTTGAAAATTGAGCAAGCTGTTCTTTTAGCAATACTTTATCTTTGGGCATATTCGTTGTTTTACAGAGAAACAAAAAAGCAAGATTTTTCCAACCTTGCTTTTTTATGATATTAAATTCAATTCATTATTTCGTATCCAATATCACGGGCGTGCTGTTTTTTCCATTGCCCATGATAATCAGTTTTGCGTTCGGCGAAGTTGCAATCGCTTTTATCATTTCGTACTGCAATTGTTTGTCGCTCAATCCAGTACTCATAATCCTCTGATAATCGGCAATTCCCTGAGCCTCCACACGTTTACGTTCCGCTTCCTGTTTTTCCTTTTGCAACACGAAAGTCATTTTTTGTGCTTCCTGTTCCGCATTAATTTTCGATTCAATAGTTGCTTTTACAGAAGGTGGCAAAGTAATGTTTCGCACCAGCAATTGTTCGAGCATCAAACCTCTATCTTTGAAATCTTTTTCAATTGTTTTAAAAATACGAGCCTGAAATTCATCGCGCTTAGTTGAATATAATGCCACCGCATCATAATACACAGCGTTATCCCTGATTTTGGTGCGGCATATCGGGCGAACGATTGTGTTCCGATAATCAGTCCCAATTTCCTGCAAAATACGCGGTGCTTCGTTTGGAACTACTTTATATAAAACAGTGAGGTCGATAATCACTTCCAATCCGTCGGCCGATAAAACACGAATGGCATCATCGCCCGTTTGCGCTCCTTCATCCATTACACCGGACATGGTGTAATTTTGAGTGCGAATGTCAAAAGTCACCACCTCCACCAAAGGATTAACGACATTCAATCCACTTTCCAGCGTTCTATCGCTTACTTTACCAAAAAGTTTCTG
>QKGU01000377.1 GCA_003250325.1 Paludibacter sp. | reverse complement strand
GGGGAAAAGAATTATTTTAGGAATCACCGGAAGTATAGCAGCTTATAAAGCGGCTCAACTGGTTCGTTTGCTTGTGAAAGAAGGGGCGGAGGTGAAAGTGATTATGACAGATTTGGCAAAGGAATTTATAACTCCGCTGACACTGGCCACTTTGTCTAAAAATCCTATTCTGGTTGATTTCTTCGATCCGACAAACGGCAACTGGAACAGTCATGTCGATTTAGGTTTGTGGGCTGATGCCTATCTTATTGCACCAGCTACAGCTAATACAATGGCAAAAATGGCTACCGGTGTAGCCGATAATTTGCTTCTTACCACTTATTTGTCGGCAAAATGTCCCGTGTTTGTAGCTCCTGCTATGGATCTTGATATGTTTGCTCATCCGGCAACTCAAAAAAATATACAAACGCTTTTGTCTGTAGGTAATCTTGTGATAGAACCTGCTTCGGGTGAACTTGCCAGTGGACTAGAGGGAAAAGGACGCATGGAAGAACCCGAAAATATTGTGCGTTTTCTCGACGATTATTTCACTCCAAAATCACTATCTGAGAAAAAAATACTGATTACTGCCGGTCCGACATACGAAAAGATTGATCCCGTACGTTTTGTAGGCAACTACTCTTCCGGAAAAATGGGATTTGCGTTAGCTGAGGTTTGTGCAAAGTACGGAGCTGATGTTTGTTTGATAACAATTTAAAAACACAACATAAGAATATTGAACGTATTGATGTGCAATCGGCTGCAGAAATGTACGATGAAGTAATGAACCGTTTTTACGGAATGGATGGTGCTATTTTGTGTGCTGCAGTAGCCGATTTTACACCGAAAGAGACTGCCGAAAATAAATTAAAACGTGAAAAGGACGATTTATTGCTGGAACTTAAACCTACTCAGGATATTGCTGCCGCAGTCGGTCAAATGAAAATGGAACAGCAGTTTATTGTTGGTTTTGCTTTAGAGACTAATAACGAAGAAGCAAATGCACTGCAAAAACTGGAACGTAAAAACTTCGATTTTATAGTGCTCAATTCGTTACAGGACAAGGGTGCGGGATTTGGACATGATACGAATAAGATAAGCATTATTGATCGATCCGGTTCAAAGAAAACCTTCGGATTGAAAGATAAAAATGCTGTGGCGGAAGATATAGTGAATGAAATCGTTCAACTAATTTGATAATAATGAAAATTCAGAAACAAATTCTTTTCATCATAATATTGGCAATTGCCGGAATGGTTCGTGCTCAGGAGTTGAATTGCAAGATTCAGATCAACTCGGATCAAATACAGGGAACCAACAAGTCTGTTTTTAATACGCTGGAAAAATCCATGTCCGAGTTTGTAAATAACCGGAAATGGACTGACATGACTTATGCAAATACTGAGCGAATTGAATGTACCATGAGCATTATTATTAAAAAAGTAGAAGATGATGTTTTTACTGCTGAAATTCAGGTGCAATCTCGGCGACCGGTTTTTAACACTGCTTATTTTACCACACTTTTCAATTATAAAGATAACAACTACACTTTTAATTATAAGGAATTTGACCAGTTGGAATGGAACGAAAATGTGGTAAGTTCTAATCTTACTGCTGTATTGGCATACTATGCTTATCTGATTATTGGTTTCGACATGGATTCTTATTCCCGACTAGGTGGAACACCTTATTTTCAGGCGGCAGAAAGTATTGTGAATGCTGCACAAGGATCGAGTTTGGACGGTTGGGACGTTTCAATCAAAAATCCGAGGACACGTTATGCTCTTACGAATAATCTGCTGGACGAAGCTTTTAAAAAGTATCGTAACTTTTTCTACGAATACCACAGGTTAGGACTCGACGAAATGTCGATTAATGCAAGCAATGGCAGGGCAAGAATAGCATCAGGATTACCATTATTGCGTGAAGCCAATCGTGCACGACCATCGTCTATAGTAATTGCTACTTTTCTGGATGCAAAAAACGATGAGCTGATTAATATTTTCTCGAAAGGAATAACAAAAGAAAAAGAAGAAGCTGTGCAAATTCTTTGTGACATAAATCCGTCCTTGACCTCAAGATACGAACAAATTTTAAAGAATTAATTTCCGAAACTATTGTTGTATTAGCTTTATAATGGGGAATTAGCTAAATTCATAGTTTTTTGAAATAATAAATTTCACTTTATGAACCTTTTACTTTTAACTTAACAGTAGTAGTTCATTCAATCTAATTTTGCTCCAATATGCTCAAAGCTTTACATATTTCCAATTACGCACTGATTTCTGAGTTAGACATTGATTTTGAGGGAGGTTTTTCGGTGATAACGGGTGAAACAGGTGCCGGAAAATCAATTATTTTAGGAGCTCTTTCACTTATTCTGGGGCAGCGAGCTGATTCAAAGTCAATAAAAGTAGATGCGGAAAAATGTATTATTGAGGCTCAGTTCGACATTTCAAGTTATAAACATATCGATTCGTTTTTCGAAGAAAATGAACTGGACAACGAAGGAAATCTTTGTATTATCCGTCGGGAACTAACCAATTCAGGAAAATCAAGAGCATTTATTAATGATACTCCGGTTAGTTTAATTCAGATAAAAGATTTAAGCAATCGACTGATTGATATACATTCTCAGCACGAAAATCTGTTACTCTCAAATCCTGCTTATCAGTTGGAAGTTGTCGATACCATTGCACAGAATTCCGCTCAACTTTCGAATTACCAAAAAACATATTCTGACTGGAGACATTTGCAGCAAGAACTAAAACAGTTGCAAAAAACAGCCGATAAACAATCTTCCGATATAGATTATATACAGTTTCAGTTTAAAACGTTGAGTGACGCCAATCTGATTGAAAATGAACAGGAAGAGCTGGAATTGGAACAGGAAACTTTAAGCCACTCCGAAGAAATTAAAGCAGAACTGGTAAAAGCGCAGCAATTACTAACAGAAGAACAAATGTCAGTAGCTCTGCTCAAAGAGGCTGCTTCCGCACTTTTCCGGGTAAAAAACTATATTCCGGATGGCGAGAACTGGCACGAACGATTGCAATCTGCTTTCATTGAGTTAAAGGATATTTCGTCTGAAATTGCCTCTTTCGAAGAAAGAGTGGAATTTAATCCGACCCGATTGGAATGGGTTGAAAATCGATTGAGTGAGTTGTTCTCGCTTCAGAAAAAATATAAAGTGTCCACTGTAGGTGAACTGATCGTATTACGCAATGAGTTTGACAAACAATTACAACGTATCGATTCTTTTGATGAAGATTTGGAGAGAATAAAAGCGGAATTGCAAGCTGCAGAACAACAAGTGGCTGCTAATGCGCAAAAGCTTACCCAAAGCAGATTGGAGGCTGTAAAACCAATTGAAAATTATTTGGTAGAGCAACTTACGAAGCTTGGAATGCCTAATATTCAGTTTCAGGTGTCGATATCCACCCTTGATGACTTTGCAGAGAACGGAAACAATGAAATTCAATTCCTTTTCTCTGCCAATAGAAACCGCCCAGTCCAACCCGTAAGCCAAATTGCATCGGGTGGAGAAGTATCACGATTGATGCTTTCGATAAAATCGCTTGTTGCTCATAAGGCCGATTTACCGACAATCATTTTCGATGAAATTGATACGGGAGTGTCAGGCGAAATAGCTCATCGAATGGGAGAAATTATGCGGGATATGAGTGCGGATATGCAAGTGGTGACGATAACTCATTTACCGCAGATTGCAGCTAAGGGAGCTCAGCACTATAAAGTTTACAAAGATGATACGGCTGATATAACTCAGACTCACATTCTGCGATTAAAAAGCGAAGACAGGGTTAATGAGCTTGCACAAATGTTGAGCGGAAAAAACATTACCGAAGCAGCTTTAAAGAATGCACTGGAGCTGTTGGTAAATAATTAAAAACTATTTATGTTATTTCCCTCTTAGAGTTGCTGTTTGTTCTATTGCAAAATGAATCCTCCACCCAAAACTTTTCCTTCTTTGTAAAAAACAGCAGTTTGTCCGGGTGCAATAGATTCCATCGGTTCAGCCAAAATAACTTTCGCTCTTTTATTTTCCAGAAAAATTACTTTGCATAAAGTATTTTGTTTACGATAGCGAATCCTGCAAATGGTATCAAAGTTATCAGAGAATAGATTTTCGTCAACAACATTCACATCTTGTATAATAAACTCCAACTTATACATATCCTGCAGTGAAGTAAGCACCACTTCATTTGTCTCAGGCTTTATTTCTTTAACAAAAACCTTTCGATTCAAATGAATCAACCCTCTCCTCTGCCCCACCGTATAAAGTGGAAAACCGTCATGTTTTCCCAAAATGCGCCCATTAGGATCAATAAAATTACCAGGATAAATAAATTCATCCGGGTTTTTTAATAGCGATTTAAGAAAAGGGCGGTAATCACCCGAACAGAAACAAGCCCCTAAACTATCTTTTTTTTCGGAAACCTTTTTAAAGCCTCTGTCGGCAGCCATTTTTCGAACTTCCTTTTTATGAAATTCGCCCAATGGAAAAACAATTCGTGCCAATTGCTCCTGTTTCAATCCCCAAAGAAAAAACGATTGATCTTTATCTGGATCTAATCCTTCCGAAACAAAACACTTACCGTTTTCCTGCAAGATTCTGGTATAATGCCCCATGGCTACTTTTTCGCAACCCAGTCGATCGGCTTCCTGCAAAATCAGTTTCCATTTCAATTCATTATTACACTTCACGCACGGGAACGGTGTTTTACCAGCAAGATATTCGTCTACGAAATAGCCAACTACCAGATTTTTAAAAGCTTCTCTCGCATCATAAACAATATGCTGTATTCCAAGTTGTTCGGCCAGCAAGACAGCATCTTGTAAATGCTTATTATCACCTTCTTCCCAAAAACGGAAGGTGATACCGATCACATCATAGCCTTGCTCGAGCAAAAGAATGGCAGCAACCGAACTATCGGTGCCGCCACTCATTCCTAATAATATTCTTTGCTTCATTGACCCCAAACCCCTAAAGGGGCTTTAAGATTGCTTATGATAATTCTAATCAAAAGAAAAAATTCCCCTTTAGGGGTTGGGGGTATCAAAATGGCAAATCGCTTCCTTCACCAACTCCCGGCGCAGCATCAAACGATGGTGCAGGAGCTGCTGGTGCAGCACTCACCGCATTTTTCTCCACTTTCCATGCACGAACAGTTGTGTACCAACGTCCGTTGTATTCGCGGCTTTCTACATCAAAACTTACATTCACTTGATCGTCAATTCCCATTGGAAACTGATCTATTTTATCGTTAAATAAATTAAAACACACTTTTTTAGGATATTGATCTGCTGTTTCCAAAACATAATCCTGCGAACGCCATGTACCATTTTTCCCTTGTCCGGTTGCCATAGGTAAAACGGCAATAATTTTTCCTGAGATTTCCATTCTTCTAGTTCTTTTATTGAGTTATTTTTAGGATGACAAAGATAAACAAGAAATCAGGAAGTACAAGATTTTTTTTAATTTTGAGCCTTCTTTTTAAAGATGGCCGTGAAAGCTTTAAAAACAGCCGTTCATGAGCATTTCTTTATTTCTATTCACTACTGACCGACAAAACTTGAATTTTGTCGGTTTTTATTTTTATTTATTTGTCTATCAATTATTAGCGGTTTTTATTTTTGTTTTACTGAAAACCTACCCCCTCTCAAAATAAACTCATTTGCAAATTTGTGGGGCTTTT
>QKGU01000155.1 GCA_003250325.1 Paludibacter sp. | reverse complement strand
TTTAACTTCAAAAGGATGATGAATAAATGGAAATCATCTTTTTGGCTCGAATTTAAAATACAAATTGTTGACTTGATAAAAGCTATGTTTTACCAAATCAACAATAATATAATACGAAAATGGGCTTTTTAAGGCTCGACTATTATAGATGGCAGTATTATCTCATAAAAAAATAATAGATCTCTTTTTTGAATCCTATTCTCTACACGACAAAGAAGGGATAAAAAAGGTAATGTCGGAAGATGTGACATGGTCTTTTTTAGGTCAACACAAAATGGCCGGAGAGAGAAAAGGCATTGATGACGTTATTTCATTTTTCGATAATATGAACGCCATCATGACAAACTCCAATCCCGAGATTGAGAAACTAATCGTCGCTTCAAACCCAAAATATCTGATTGAATGTCAACACATAAAAACCGACAGGACTGATGGTGTGAATATAGATTATCTTGTAGCTGTGCTTTGGAAGTTTGAAAATGGAAAAATCATTTCCGGTCAACACTTATTTGCCGATCCAAAGGCGGTTGATAATTATTTCAATGCCGTTCCAATGAAAACCATCCATCTTTTTGGCAACAATCCGGTGATCGTTGAGCAGATATTCAAAGCCCCAATCGAAGTCGTATGGAAAGCAATTACCGATGCAAAACAAATGAAGAAATGGTATTTCGAAACAATGAATTCATTCGAACCAATTGTAGGTTTCGAAACGGAATTCAACGTCCCTGTTGGTGATAAAAACTATTTACACAAATGGAAAATTACCGAGGTAATTACGAACAGAAGAATCACTTACACCTGGAGATTTGGAGGATACACCGGTGAATGGACTGTAACGTTCGACCTGATTCCGGAGAAAAACTCATTTACAAAACTGAAAATTACCAATATTGGCATTGAAAGTTTTCCGTTAAACAATCCTGATTTCTCCCGCGAAAGTTGCCAGGAAGGCTGGGAGTTTTTTATCAATAAAAGACTTGTTGATTTCCTGAAGAATTAATCTTCAATGTAAGCATTTCATTATCAAACTATTTTCTCAACAAATAGTGATATTGTGATTTGTTCCGGACAAAAGAATTGAGAAAAAGATAAAAGACTAAATTACCTTCGACCCGATTTACCTCTGTTTTGAGTAGAAGATCTGTTTCCGGACATTTTCGGGTTTTTACGTCCGTTAGAATTACCTGAACCAGAACGTAATTCTTTTGATTTTGGATTCGGATTTGACGAGCGATCGGAAGTTGATTTCGATGATTTTGGTTTTTCCTGAACCTGCACTCTTTTTTCTGAAAATCTGGTTCCTGAGACCTGATTTTTAGGTCCAGAATGTTGATTTTTGCTTTTCGCCTCCGAACTGGAATGAGCAATGTCCGCCATTATTTGCTTCATTTCGTTAGCTTCAAGCTGTCGCCATTCGCCAAGCGGTAGTCCTTTCAGGCTTATATTCATTATACGGATACGTTCCAGTTTAGTTACTTCGTAACCGAAATACTCACACATCCTGCGAATCTGTCTGTTAAGTCCCTGAATAAGAATTATCCGAAAAGTATAAACCGATTCCTTTTGCACTTTACACTTTTTGGTCATCTCGCCCAAAATAGGAACTCCATTGCCCATTTTTTCGATAAATTCGTCGGTAATGGGCTTGTTTACAGTAACAATATATTCCTTTTCGTGACGATTTCCGGCACGCAAAATCTTATTTACAATGTCACCGTTATTAGTAAGAAAAATTAAACCCTGAGAGTCCTTGTCGAGTCTGCCGATAGGAAAAATACGTTCGTGATAACCAATATAATCAATAATGCTGTCTTTCACCCCAATTTCAGTAGTACTGATAATCCCAACGGGTTTATTAAAGGCCAGAAATGCGAAATCAGTTCCTTCTTTTGCTTCAACCAGATTGCCATTAAACAGCACTTTGTCGCGCGGTGAAACCTGATCGCCAACAGCGGCTCTCCGTCCGTTTACATAAACATGCCCCTGTTCGATAAATTTGTCGGCTTCACGACGGGAACACACACCACTATCACTAATAAATTTATTCAGACGGATTTTCTCCATTGGGTTGATTAATTATTTTTTTTAGTTTGTTTTAAGTAAGTCCAGCAATTCCGTCATCACCATGGCGCTGGCTCCCCAGATATCGGCATTTTTCACTTTGTAATATGGTGCTTTTACAGAGTAGTTGTTTGATGGAACCAAAAATTCTTTTTCCTGAATCACATTTTCAGGAAGAAAATCGTCCATATCCACTTCAATTATTTCAGCAACTTCGCGTTCATCGGGTTTAAATGCTGGTTTGTGGTCCATATAACCTACAAAAACACTTATCAAAAAATTGCTGGGAGGAACATAAATATCCGACAACCGACCAAGCACTTCTATTTTATCTCTTGTAATCCCGATTTCTTCCTGTATTTCGCGTAAAGCCGTGTTCCTTACATCAACATCTTCTTCTTCAAATCTTCCACCTGGAAAAGCAATCTGTCCTGCATGAACACCCACATAAAAACTTCTGCGGATAAGAATCACTTTCAGTTTTTCATCCTCATGAAACAAGAGAATAAGAACTGCGCTTTTCTTCGCATCATGTGAATTGCCATTTAGTCTTGCCAATTCCTCCAGCCTTGCTCTGGTCGCCATTTTTATATGCGAAGCTTTGCCCGGCAAGGGTTGCAACAATTTCAGTTTTATATTTTCCTTGGTCAGATTCACGCCGATAGATATGAGTTATGAATTATGAGTTATAAATTTTGATGCAAAATCACTCATATTCGATTAAATGAATCGAATTCACATTACTATTGTTGAAAGAACATTTTTTGAAAGAAAACTCCGCAAAATTACAACGAATATTGCGGAGTTATATTAGAAAGAACTGATTTATTTTAGATTACTGACATATCAGACAGCCTTCACATTTCGACAATTCTCCACGTAACCGTTTCTCAACCAACATTCTCATTCTATCCTGCAGCGCTGGAATGCGTATATTATCAATCACATCGCTGGTAAATGCGAACATAAGCAACAATCGAGCTTCTTCTTCCGATATTCCACGTGATTGCATATAGAACTTTGCACTCTCGTCCAACGCACCCACAGTAGCTCCATGCGAACATTTCACGTCGTCGGCATAAATTTCCAACTGAGGTTTGGTGCGCATTTTAGCTGTTTTGTTCAACAGAATGTTTTTGTTTGTCTGGAAAGCAGCTGTTTTCTGAGCATCTTTGGCAACGTAAAGTTTTCCGGTAAATCCGCCTTTCGAAAAGTCGTCCAACACGTATTTGAATAACTCGCTGCTGTGGCAATGTGGCTTATTATGAATAATCGACGTAAAATTATCAACTTGTTGCTTCTGATCACCAATCACCATCCCACAAAGACTAGTTTCACAATTTTCTCCATCCAAATCAATTTCTATTGTATTACGGGTCACTCCATTGTGCAAAGTAATTACATTTGCCAGAACATTAGACGAAGCTTGCTGATCGACAAGCAACGTAGAAAGATTTGTCGTTTTAACATGCGTGTTTTCCAACTTGTAATGCTCGTAAGTTGCATTTTCACCCACAAAAACTTCTGTCACGCGATTCGACAAGAACCGAACTTCATCCACTGTATGGTCACAAACCAGCAATTGCACTTTCGAGCCTTCTTCCAACACGATCAGATTATGACTTACAGCCATAAAATCAACATCAGAACGCATAATGTTTACTAGTTGCACCGGTTTATCAAGCGTTACATTTTTAGGAATATACATGAAAAAGCCGTCCTGAGCGAAAGCTCCATTGAAAGCAATCAGACCGTCCTTTTTTTCGTTGCTCAATTTTCCGAAATATTTGCTCAGCAATTCAGGATGAGTTTGTGCAGCATCTTTTACACTTCCGATAATAACACCATCGGGTAGTTTCAAAGAATTGGGATGATTGGTCGGATAAAATGCATCATTTACCACGAAAAACAAATATGAATTTATTCCGGGAACATCGCATTTAAATACATCGTAAGGATTTACAGGAATCTGCAAACGGTTTATATTCAAACCATAATCAACCGAAAGTGGTTCCGTCAGGTCTGTATATTTATAATTTTCAAGTTGGGAAGTTGGGAAAAGTAATTCTTCGAAAAGAGCAAATGAAGCATCGCGCGACTCATTCATCACGTTTGCCGAATGCTTTTTTATGCTTTCGTTGTATTCTTTGTATAAATCTATATATTGTTGTTCCATATAATTAAGAGGTAATAATGTATGATGTAAGTATCAAGAAAATTAGCACATTGACACATTTTCAAATTGACACATCATTCGCCGTCTACTTCTTTTTTAATCCAGTCGTAACCCCTTTCTTCCAGTTCGTAAGCCAGTTCTTTCGTTCCCGATTTCACAATGCGACCATCGTACAATACATGCACAAAATCAGGCACAATGTAATCCAACAAACGTTGATAGTGCGTAATAACAATACTTGCATTTTCGGGCGTTTTGAGTTTATTCACACCGTTAGCCACAATTCTCAACGCGTCGATATCCAAACCTGAATCAGTTTCGTCGAGAATAGACAAACGAGGTTCAAGCATTGCCATTTGGAAGATTTCATTTCGTTTCTTTTCACCTCCCGAAAACCCTTCATTTACAGAGCGATTCGTCAGTTTATTGTCCATTTCCACCAATTCTTTCTTTTCACGCATGGTGCGAAGGAAATCGGTTGCCGACATTGGCTCCAGGTTTTTATATTTACGATGTTCGTTCAATGCAGTACGCATGAAATTCACCATACTTACACCCGGAATTTCGACAGGATATTGAAAACTCAGAAAAATACCTTCGCGAGAACGATCTTCAGGAGACAATTCTAACAAATCTTTTCCATAAAAAGTAACATTTCCGTGCGTCACTTCAAAAGCCTGATTTCCTGAAAGTACCGAAGCTAAAGTTGATTTTCCGGCACCGTTAGGTCCCATTATCGCATGTATTTCTCCGGGACGAACCACCAGATCCAACCCTTTTAA
>QKGU01000159.1 GCA_003250325.1 Paludibacter sp. | reverse complement strand
ATTTTCAATCGCTGTTTAGCAATGAAATATCCGCGATTAAAAATCGCGCAACCCAAATAATATCATCAAAATGGTTTTGAGTATTTTCCCCGCTCGCACAGATAAATATTTGCGCGAGCGGGGGAGTATTTTATTTGTTTAAAATCATTTTATTTGAAGAACAAAGTTTATTATCAACATAGAGTGAGTAATAATACAGGCCGTTTGAAAGTGATGAATCCTGAAAATGAACTGAAATATTACCTCTGTTACCTATTTCAACCGATTTGATTTGTCTACCAAACAAATCAGATAAAACCAAACGGGCAGAATTTACATCTTCAGGAATATACAGCGGAATTGTGGTACTACTGCTAAACGGATTAGGATAATTCTGG
Organism: Paludibacter sp.; assembly: GCA_003250325.1. GTDB lineage: Bacteria > Bacteroidota > Bacteroidia > Bacteroidales > Paludibacteraceae > Paludibacter. Next base: position 4,668 of record QKGU01000159.1, on the reverse strand, counting down.
GACAACACTGCATTCTCCTGTGGTGGCTCAGGTACTATTGGTTCTATGGTGTTATTCCCGATTGGATTATGATTGCGTTTTACCATCTGCGGACTGCTGCTTGTATTGACACTCAGCGTACCTCCTGCCTTCACTTCAAATCCGGGGCCTAACTCTATGCTTTGGGAAATTTCGAAAGCGATATTTCTACCCGAATTGATAGTGGAATTGCATATTGCTTCTCGTAATTTGATGGTTTTATCTGCTGTAAAATTATAGTTGGCATCGTAATGTACGGGGGGGGGATAAAGAACATTGGTAATCTTAATTACAGGAGCAGTACTCACTAAATCTGAGTTTGTATACCCCCCGAAAAGCCAATAATTTATATGCAGTTTAAATAATCGGTTTCATAGGGAAAATAGCTGGAAGAATTACTGTCGGGTGTATAGGTTGCTCCACTTATTAAGTCGCCATCTATCCCTTTGTGTGCTCTAAAATCGACACTATTGTTTGTCCAATTGTAATAAGTGGTTGTCTGATCATCTGTATTATCAAGGTTGGCAATAAACTTATGTTCCCAAAAAGGTCCGGATTCATTTCTGTGCATAGCAAAACCACCATTGTTTGATGATGAAACATCTCCAAATTTAGAAAATTCGATATCTATTTCCCTTACGTTGTAGTTATTTGGATCGCCATAAATATCTTGATATAAGAATGTGCCAAAAACCATATAAGGATGATTCAAATCCGGTCTACCGGAGATATAGTATTTATGCTCTCCGTAGGATGTATGTTCTACCGAATATAGTTCAGCACAAGTCCAGTACCCTTGACTATTTTTAGATAATTGCAGTACAAGAGTAGTACCATCTGTATCAAAATATACATTGCCGGTTGAAAAATAATTAGGACCTGGGCCTTTTGGGGTTAGTTTTTCCTTAACTACCCACTCCCTGCCTGCAAAGAAGATGGTTTGTTGTGAATGCAATTCATTGCACCCCAGAAGCATGCAGATTAGTATAATTACATTTTGTGTTTTCATAATATTAGTCTATTAATTGATTACAACTTTGCTACTGTACAAAATTTTGTCATCTTTCGTTTTCATGTTCAATACATAAACTCCCGAACTTAGATTATCAATACTGTATTTTGCTGCATTACTATTTTCACAGACTTTCACGCCAGAAGCATTAAATATCACTAAACTCAATAGCTGTAAATTTTTCGTTGAAACTTGCAGACTCGAACCACTTACCTTGATATCAAAATTTGAATTGGGTGATTTTAATTCCGGCTCGTTTGTGTTTTGAGTAGTATCACTAATCAAACGATATTCAGCAGGAGTCATCATTCTATTATAGATTCTAATATCATCTATAATACCTTTAAAAGAATTGGTAGTTTTAAGATATGGAAATAAAGGCTTTGATGATGTGTCACGACCAAAATACAAAGCTTTCATTCCTTTGTAATTTTGGTAATAAGGTATGTTGTTTGAATAATATATTACCTTATCATTATTTACTGCTGCATAAAAATGAGAATAAAACAACCATTTGTCTTTTTTCATTGCAGCACTACCCCAGAGATCGTTGTAATACTGATAAATACTATCATTTGCAGCACTTGTATATAGGATATATCCATGAAAACTTGAATAAATCCCTGATACTTCTTGCCCAACACCATGCCAATACATGTAGCTTAAATAGACCAAAGGTTTGGGGTTGCTTTCACAACGTTCAGTAAATAACCAACCACTGTCATTTTCTGCTTTATACCAGAAACTAATTTCAAACACCGAATCTTTCCCGGTAATGATATTCTCAGGTAATACTATATAATTATCCACCCCATTAAAATAATATGCACTGTTGGGATTTCCAAATCGATCGGTAGTGGGAGTTGCACCGTACACTGTGCCGTGGTGGGCATTGCCGCTCTCATCGTTGGCATTGCCGTTGAAAGGGAAATAGGCAACTGCTCCTGCAACAGGTAGCCCTTGAGCAGATAATAACTGACAGAAAAATAGCAGGGAAACTGCTAAGAATAAATATTTTGCTTTCATAATATCAAAGTAAATTAGTTAATATCATTCTTTTGTTTTTGCAGAACTAGAAGAATCATCTATTTTGGCTTTTAATGTTTTCAATTCGCCATTCAACTCCTTGATGGATTCGATTAAAAGAGGTATTATCCCTATATAATTGACACTTAAATAACCATTCTCATCTTCGTAAACTAAATCCGGATATATTTTTTGTAAATCCTGTGCAATGACTCCATAATGTTTTTTTATAAAAACTTGAGATTTCTCATCATACAAAGGGGTTTCAACCTCAATTGAATCTTTTCTTGTTTTTATATAAATTTGATTCAAATTATATTCGACTGGATTTAGTAGGAGTAATTGATTCAATGATTTTTTTGAATCTAAATAAACAATATTCTTCTTGTACCGTTTGTCTGAATTACCAACGGTGATTCCATTTATTAAACCTGTAACTTTAACGTCGCCTACAAAATATCCTGCATACATTCCACTTATTCCTATTTCTGTATAGTCAGAAACACTCGATGAAACTAAACCAACAACAGCCGAACCAGAACAACTTCCTGCAAGCTGACCAAAAACGCCATAGTTTGCATATGTGCCACCACCAGCTAAACCAAAAACACCATAAGTTCTTGCATAAGGTGCTATGGATGAAGAATAGCTTGAAGCTTTAAGTCCATAGTTCCAGTAAGCGCTATATCCATTTACATTCGTTGATGCGTTTATACCAAAATTTATTGAACCTGAAGATCCTATACGTTGAATCTTAAGCGCTGTGTTTGTGTTACCTGCAATAAATGCTTTCGTATCTGCAGAGCCAACATCTCCTACCGATAGTGTCGACAAAGGACTATTAGTACCTAATTGAATACCAACATTCCCATTTGTAGATACCTTTAACTGAGCAACCGAAATTTGTGCTATTAAAACAAAAACAATAAGCGAGAAATTTAGATTTTTCATAACAATAATAAATTTAAGAGTTAATAATATTGATTTAGAATAACTTGTTTCTCCTTTTTCAGTCTGTAGCCAACATCCATATACCCAGTCCTAAATATCATTTCCACTTTTGGGCGTGTTTAGACGGTTAATTGAGTATTCGTTGCATTAATATATAGTTTTTATTTTGCTCAAAGTTAACAACTATTTTTGAATTTTAATATTCATAGCAAAAAAAAGAGTGCGAATTTGCATTCACACTCTTATCTGATTTGTTGCTATTTAGCTTGTGATTTATCATCGCCACTATTCGGCAGGTGTCGTTTGTTTTTTGCGGGCAGCCTGCTGCATGTTTATCGTGGTTTTGTAGTCCTCGATAAAGCCGTTGAGTTGGTTGATAAAGCTGTTGTAGTTGGCTTCGCCGTTTACCAGTGCCAGCGCGTTAATGCGCTTCACAATGGCATTGTAACAAGGATCCATCACCTCTCGGGCTTCCAGCGAAGTAGTGACGTGCGTTCCGTTTGTTTCGGCATTGCGAAGCTCATAGAGGGCGTTGTACTCCTCATTCACCGTTTGAATTTGATTCACCCATTCCACACATTCGTCGCTCAGAGCTGTCAGGCGAGGCAGATTGTCGGCATTCAGCAATTCGGCCGTCATACTGCGGATAGACACCGTTTCGTCAGCGTTGGTCTTGTACCGAGGATTGCCGTACTTGTCAATCACCCGTTTTACAATTTCGGCCGTTTCCCTTATGGCAGGGTTAAAATGCCGCAGCTTGTTTTCGATTAAATGATTGAATCCTGTTATTAAATCTTCGCGTTCGAAATCCTTGTCTTCCATTTTGGCAGTGTTTATATTCCCCACCTCAATGCTTATAGCGGCTTTTTCCACGGCCAGCGCATTGCTGAAAGCAGGATACTGTGCTTCAACGCCCAATTTAGCCAGTGTTTCGCTCATTAACAGATGATCGGTCTGTGTCATTAATCCCAAATGTTGCTCTTTCCTCATACGGGTAAGTGGTGCAGCAATAATTTCATTCATAGTTCTTAAAAATTTTAATTGGTTTATAATAGAAAATTAAAGAATTCCGTGTAAAAATTTAAATCCTATACGCCACAAAAAATATCCACTTGGGTCAGTAATCAAACAAACCTTCCACCTGAGTCAGACGGAGCATTTGTAATCAAACAAACTGTCCACTTGGGTCAGACGAAGCATTTGTTATCAAACAAATCGTCCACTTGGGTCAGGCGGAGCATTTGTAAGTAAACAAACTGTCCACCTGGGTCAGACGGAACATTTGTAATCAAACAAATCGCCCACTTGGGTCAGACGGAGCATTTGTAATCAAACAAATCGTCCACTTGGGTCAGGCGAAGCATTTGTATGCCATACAACCGAATGACAGATCATTCCCATTTATTATTTATATAAACAACGCCTTGTTTTAACAAATGAACGGGGCAAATATAAATAATTATTTCTTAACATTAGCGTTTCTGGAATTATTTTTTCACAATTTTAATTTTAGGTGTTTTTTGAATGTTTCGCCCTGAAACTCCAAAACGTCTAAAAGACTTTTGTCCGTTTGTTTGGAATGTCCTGTGCAAACGTTTTAATGTCTTACAGACGATTAAAAGTTTGAGTAGAACAAACTCCAAAACGTCTGAAAGACTTTT
>QKGU01000144.1 GCA_003250325.1 Paludibacter sp. | reverse complement strand
AATTGTTTCAATCCATTCCAACCGGAGGTAATGGATATTTACGAAATTCTTCCAAAATTCCGAGGCCGTTTGGCTTTCCACGGAGGATTATCCATCCAAAGAACATTACCATACGGAACAGTTGAAGATGTAATTGCTGAATCAAAGAAACTAATCGAACTTGGTAAAGATGGCGGATATATCTTCTCTCCATCTCATTCTGTTGAGAGCGATGCACCGCTTGAAAACATATTAGCCTTTATAGAAGTAGCTAAAAACCAATTAAATTAATTTGTTACATACTCACTTAAAAAAGTTTGTAATATATGTTTAGATTAGCCGAAATTAAGAAAAAGTGGATAGCTGGAAGGATATATATTTTTTTTAATTAAAGATTGTTTTAATTGAATTAAGGGATTGTGTCGAATTTACACCGCTTGATTGCTAATAAAACTCCCCTCGGTAATTTTTATATATGCTAACTTTGTATCTTGAAAATTAAAAAACAACATTAATTCGTCTACTCAGACTTTTCGGAGGGACCTAATCAGATAGATAATCCAATAAAATACTAAATACATGACAGATTTAAATTTATTATACGAGGCAGTAGTTGGTGGTAAATTAGAAATAGCCGTAGAAACTACCAACAGTGCAATTGCAGATGGTGTTAATGCACATTCTATTATCAATGATTATTTAATCAAAGGTATGGAGGAAATAGGGCAACGTTTTGAAAACGGAAAAGCGTTTGTACCTAACTTATTAATGTCAGCCAGAGCCATGAAAGGTTCTCTTGACATTTTAAAACCATTATTGAAAGATGAAACTAGTGCATCGTTAGGCAAAATAGTAATTGGAACTGTAAAAGGCGACTTACACGATATTGGCAAAAACTTAGTTGCTTCAATGCTCGAAGGTTGTGGTTTCGAAGTAATCAACCTTGGCGTGGATGTTACTAGCGAAAAATTTGTAACCGCTATTAAAGAAAATAATGCAGATATCGTTTGTATGTCAGCGTTACTAACCACTACAATGACTTATATGAAAGAGGTTATTGAAGCAATAGAAGCAGCCGGCTTGAAAGATAAAGTAAAAGTTATGGTAGGTGGTGCACCTGTAAATGATACATTTGCAACTAAAATTGGTGCAACTGCTTTTAGTGATAATGCTAATGCAGCGGTTCAAACAGCTAAGAGATTATTAGCCGTTTAAAATAACTTTTTTAGTATGTTGAAAAATAATTTATTTTTCAACATACTAAAAAAACTTTCAAATAACCTTTTTGAAATCTAATTTTCTTGAAAAAACAAATTATCACTATCCAGCCCTTGGGTAAAAAAATTGAAGTCAACTACAATACTTCACTTATTGATGTATTGCATGAATTTGGCGTAGAATTTCCATGTGGAGGAGCAGGTACTTGTGGAAAATGCAAAGTTAAAATTCTCGAAGGAAGTGTTCAAAAGAGTTCAAAACATCAACAGAAGTTAGAATTTTTGGGTTTATCAGACGAATGGAGATTAGCCTGTGACTCCAACGTAATTGCTGACATAACAATTGAAATAGAGCAATTTAGTAATTTAATTTTAGCTGACGAAAGCGAATTTGAATTTACAGCTCAAAAGGGTTTTGGTATAGCCGTTGACTTAGGCACTACCACAATAGTTGCTCAATTGATTGAACTTTCTACCGCAAAAGTATTAGCAGTAGAAAAACGTATAAACCCTCAAGTAAAATTTGGAGCCGATTTAATTTCACGCATTCAAGCCACTCTCGATGGTCATTTACCGGAAATGACAAAAATCATCAGAGAAACAATTGGTGCGATGATCGACCTAATGATTGCAGCCGGAAAAGTAGAAGTACGTAAAGTTGTTATTGTTGGGAATACCGTTATGCATCATATTTTCTGTGGATATGATTTAACTGGTTTATCAGCCTATCCATTTATTTCCGAAAGATTAGCCGCTGAAAAATTTAAAACAAAAGATTTAAATTGGAATTTTGATCCTGAAGAAGACATAATTTTCTACCCTTCCATCGGTAGTTTTGTGGGTAGCGATATCTTAGCCGGAATTGTAGCTACCGGACTGCACCAAAAAGAAAAATATACAGCTCTTATTGATTTAGGTACAAATGGCGAAATTGTAGTTGGCAACAATAAACATATCGTTTGTGCGTCAACTGCTGCCGGCCCGGCATTCGAAGGTTACAATATCTCAATGGGAATGAGGGCAGTTACCGGTGCTATTTCCTCAATAAACCTTGTTGACAATATGCTCATTACAAATGTGATTGGGAACGTTGAACCCAAAGGAATTTGTGGGAGTGCTTTAATAGATGCTATCGCAACCCTTAGAGCACTGAACAAAATTGATACGTTGGGCGAAATACTTTCGGGCGAAAACTCAATTCAAATTGCAGGAAATGTATCCATTATTCAAAAAGATATTACAGAATTTCAATTTGCAAAAGCAGCCATTGCCGCAGGATTAAAAATTCTGGCTAAAAATCTGAACATTAAACTAGAGGATATTGAACAGGTTTACATTGCTGGAGGTTTTGGCAGTTACATCAATCTCGAGCATGTGGTACAAGTTGGCATGATTGAACTTCCTGAAGAAAAAATAAAAAAAATGGGGAATACTGCTTTAATAGGTGCTAAAATGTTTTTATTCAATGATTTTGAAATTTGCAATCATATTTTAGTAAATTGCAAACATATAAATCTAGAAGAAGACACTGATTTTCAAGATACTTATATCGATAAATTATATTTCTAACCACATCAAACAATAATTAAATTCCGATCTAATTTCAATGCAATGAATGCAATTACTACAAATAGAATCTCTAACACTTACATTGAGAAATCACAACTCAAACTAAGTGATTTCAGCATCGATAAAACTGAAATTTATCGTAGCCTGGGATATATGGATTCAATTCCCGAAACTCAATTCATTGAAATAATTGATACTACTTTAGAGCTTTTGACGTCGATTTGCAAACCAAGAATAGGATATCAAATTTACGAGGGAAACTTCACAAACAAAGGTAGTATTGAAATAAACAACATACAATTAAAGGCAGGCCGTAACATTATAAAATACTTCAGTAAAGCTACACAATTTGCAGTTTTTATCGTCACTGCAGGTATCGAATTCGACAATTACATGAAAAAACTTCGGTTTGAAAACGATACTGTAACCGAATTTATAGCTGATGCAATAGGTTCAGAAATAGCTCAGGCCGGTATAAGAAATTTAAGTAAAGATATAAATGCCATTGCTCAACAAACCGGCTTAAAAATTTCAAACCCCTATAGTCCCGGATATTGTAACTGGGATTTAAGTGAGCAACAAACATTATTCTCATTATTGCCTGCTGAACCTTGTGGCGTTAGGCTGAATGATTCAAGTTTAATGTATCCTGTCAAATCAGTCAGTGGAGTTATTGGTATAGGGTTTGACTTAGCAAAAATGCCACACAAATGCAATGTTTGCAATATGAAAAATTGCAGTAAGCGTATTATTATCAAAGCTGTATAATTTCTTATTTTTGAAAAGCAACTATATTATGCAAAATACAATAGCAAATAACACTGGCGAGCCTATTCCTTTTCATTTGGTTACCGGCTTTTTGGGCAGTGGCAAAACCACATTCCTTAAAACTTTTTTAGCTCAATTTGGCGATAAAAAACGCGTTGCTTTAATTCAAAATGAATTTGCAGAAACAGGCATTGATGGTAGGGAGTTGCAAGATGGAGGATGGCGATTTGATTTATTAGAAATTAATAAAGGCTCAGTTTTTTGTGTTTGTTTGTTCTCGGATTTCAGACTACAACTTCAAAATTTTGTAGAGGAGCATCAACCTGATATTGTTTTACTTGAAGCAACCGGATTGGCAGATCCTATTGCCATAAGTGAGCTGCTGATGGATGAAAATCTTCAAAAACAACTTTATCTTTCAAAAGTTTGGACGGTGATAGATGCACAAAATTACGAGAAAGTAAAAAAAATGCCAGCCGTGAAAAATCAAATTGTTATTGCTGATAACATTATAGTAAACAAAACGGATTTGATTTCAGCTGCAGAAAAACAAAGTTTAGAAATGGAGATTTCGAATGCTAATCCACTTGCAAAGATTATTCTAACTACCTATTGCAAATTGGATGTTGACGATTTATATACTCACAAAGAATTATTTATTGAAGGAAAACCTGTAGGAGCAATGAAAGATGTAAAAACACAGGTTTTCAGAACTCCTTACACTATCAAACGAAAAAATTTAGACTACCTGATTAAGACTTTAGACGAAGACATCTACAGATTAAAAGGATATTTGATACTTGATAATAATGAAGCTGTTATGATTCAATCGGTTTTTGGGAATACAACCCTTACGCCTGTAGACAAAACAATGCACACTACCGAAATAATTTCATTAGGAAAAAAAACAATTGACTTCGAACATATACTTCGAAAACTAATAATAATATAACAAATATAAAATCAAAGAATTAATTATTATGCGTGGAAAACAATTATTAAAACAAGCATTTGCCTTACAAGAAACTGATCGTACGCCATGGGTACCATTCGTGGGCGTACATGCGGCATCTCTTCTGGGCGTAACTGCCGAAGAATTTCTTAAATCATCAGATTTAATTGTAAAAGGTGTAAATCAGGCTATTGAATTATACAACCCTGATGGAATACCTATCGTTTTCGACTTACAACTAGAGGCCGAATGTTTGGGTTGCGGATTGGTTTGGGCGGACGAAAATCCACCTGCAGTAAACACTCACCCATTGATGGACGGAGTTTTATTGGAAGATTTAAAAATTCCTGCTTCAAACGAAGGTCGTATTGCAGTAGTGATGGAAGCAACAAGAATTTTGCGTGCTGCACATCCTGACTTAGCATTGTACGGACTTATTACAGGTCCATTTACTTTAGGCTTACACTTGTTGGGAACCGAAATATTTATGAAAATGTTTACCGACGAGGAATATGTTTATAAATTGATGGACTTCTGTACAAGCGTTTGTAATGCAATGACAGATTATTACAAAGAAGCTGGTTGCGATGTAATTGCAGT
>QKGU01000432.1 GCA_003250325.1 Paludibacter sp. | reverse complement strand
AGTTCGATATAAGAAAATGGTTAGAAAGTTAGCATAGTTCAGAGATAATTACTATATTTATAGTGTTGAAATACAAATAAATAACTAAAATTCATCACTATGCTAACCACTAACGAAATTACTGAAATTTTCTATTTATGCGATGATTTTTCAAAAGAATTTGACAAATCATTCAAAAAACATATTTTACAATCAGACAACGGCAAAAAGACCAGAAATAAGCCTGGAAAGCTTTCGCATAGCGAAGTAATGACTATTCTAATATCCTTTCATTTAGGTGGCTATAGAAATTTGAAACATTACTATTTGTTTTATGTAAGTCAACATTTAAACAAGGAATTTCCTAAATTAGTATCCTATAATCGTTTTGTTGAGTTACAACAACAGGTCGCTTTCCCGTTGGTGCTATTTTTAAAGCTTTGTAGAATGGGAGAATGCACCGGAATCAGTTTTGTTGATTCAACTACTCTCAAAGCTTGTCATATTAAAAGAGAGAAACAGAATAAAGTGTTTTCAGGCATTGCCACTAAGGGCAAGAGCACAACTGGTTGGTTTTTTGGTTTTAAGCTACATATAATCATTAATGACAAAGGTGAAATTCTTAGTTTTGTCATAACTCAAGGTAATGTAGATGACCGTGAACCACTTAATTCTGAATCATTTATAAAATCAGTCTTTGGAAAATTATACGCTGACAGAGGATATATTTCCCAAACACTCAGAGATATTCTTTTTGTTGATGGCATTCATTTAGTTACTAAATTGAGAAATAATATGAAAGGATACCTTTGCAAGACAAAATAAACCTTCGTAAAAGAGCTGTAATTGAATCGGTTAACGATGAATTGAAAAACATATGTCAGATTGAACATACTAGACATCGTTCGTTTACTAATTTTATTACAAACTTGATTGCTGGGTTACTTACTTATAGCTTTTTACCTAAGAAACCATCGATTAATGCCGAAAGAGTTGACTCATTTCAACTCCAATTATTTTAATTCTTATATCGAACTCACGTTAAATTAGATTTTTCAAGGCTTGCGACCGAGCCAAAAGCGGAGTTTACTATGCGTAAATGAGCATTTTGGCGAGGGAGTGTAACGCAGAAAAAGCAATTTTTAGAACTCCCGATAAGTATCAATAGGGAATAATTGCTTTGCAATATATAGTTCTGAAAACTTTTCCTTTATACCTGTTTTGTTTGTGAATAATTCTCTATCTTTGTTTATTTTTAGACAATTTGAAGACTTGTGTACATGTCGAAAGTTGTTTCGCAACAGAATCTTCCAATCTTAGGCTTTAAACAAAATAGTGAACACAAATAATGGCAAAAAAACAAGTAAAAGAGAAAAGCATTGAAGAAACCCTTTGGGAGTCGGCGAATAAGTTGAGAGGAAGTGTAGAACCGGCTGAATACAAACACGTAGTATTAGGACTTATTTTCTTGAAGTTTGCCAGCGATAAGTTTGAAGAACGCCGCAACAGCCTGATAGCCGAGGGCAAAGAAAAATACATTGAAATGCCCGACTTTTACAACATGAGCAATGTATTTTTCCTGGATGAAGTTTCCCGCTGGAGTTACATAATCAAGAACTCAAAACAAAATGATATTGCCCTCAAAATTGACACCGCACTGCACAATATCGAGAAAAACAATAAAGCCCTGAAAGGAGCTTTACCCGACAATTACTTTTCGCGTCTCGGGCTCGACATTACCAAACTGTCTTCGTTGCTCGACACGATCAATGAAATCGACACGCTCAAAGACAAAGCACAGGACATTGTGGGGCGTGTGTACGAATATTTTCTATCGAAATTTGCATTGGCCGAAGGAAAAGGGAAAGGCGAATTTTACACGCCCAAAACCATTGTAAACCTGATTGCGGAAATGATAGAACCGTACAAAGGCATTATTTACGACCCGGCTTGCGGTTCGGGAGGTATGTTTGTGCAAAGTATCAAGTTTATCGAAAACCACCACGGCAACAAGAAAGAAGTTTCTATTTACGGACAGGAATACACCAATACCACCTACAAACTGGCAAAAATGAACCTCGCCATACGGGGAATTTCTGCCAACCTGGGCGAGAAAGCAGCCGACACTTTTGGCGACGACCAACACAAAGACCTGAAAGCCGATTACATTATGGCTAACCCGCCTTTTAACCAGAAAGACTGGCGGGGCGAAAATGAACTAACCGATGACCCACGCTGGCGTGGTTACGATGTACCACCCAAAAGCAACGCCAATTATGGTTGGATTCTCAATATGGTTTCTAAACTCTCCGACAATGGCGTTGCCGGTTTTATTCTCGCTAATGGTGCACTCAGTGGCGGTGGCGAAGAATATAAAATTCGCAAAACATTGATTGAAAACAAACTGGTGGAAGCCATTTTGGTATTGCCACAAGATATGTTTTATACTACCAATATTAGTGTTACGATATGGATTTTGAATAAAAACAAAAAAGCGCATATCCGAAACATTGGCGATGAAACACGAAAATATCGTAACCGCGAAAATGAAATTCTTTTTATGGATTTACGCCAAATAGGCGAACCATTTGAGAAGAAATTTATTCAGTTTAATGAACAACACATTAAAGACATTGCCACAACTTACCATACCTGGCAGCAAACTCCCTCTCCTTCGGAGAGGGCTGGGGAGAGGTACAAAGACATTCCGGAGTATTGTTATTCCGCTTTGCTTGACGAAGTTGCCAAAAAAGATTTTTCATTAGTGCCGAGCAAATATATTGAATTTGTAAACCGAGACGAAAATATTGACTTTGACGAGAAAATGCAAAGTCTACAAAACGAATTTGCCGACTTGCTGAAAGCCGAAACTGCCTCAAAAGCCGATTTATTAACTGTATTTAAAGAGTTGGGTTATGAAATCAAGCTATAAAAGAATTGGCGATTACATTCAACTTGTTGATGAGCGAAACAAAGGACTAAAAGTCCAAAATCTTTTGGGCTTGAGCATTTCGAAACAATTTATTCCTTCAGTTGCCAATATTATTGGAACTGATATGGAAAACTATAAAATCATTCGCCGAAATCAATTTGCTTGTAGCACTATGCAAGTTAGGCGAGATAAGAAAATGCCGGTAGCATTGTTGCAGGAAGTGGATGAAGCCATAATTTCGCAAGCCTATCCTATTTTTGAGGTAAAAGACGAACAAGAACTTCTGCCAGAGTATTTAATGATGTGGTTTACACGTTCTGAATTTGATCGGGAAGCTTGTTTTAATGCCGTTGGTGGCGTGCGTGGAAGTTTAGAATGGGAAGATTTTTGCGATATGCAATTACCCATTCCCCACATAACCAAACAACGCGAAATAGTAAAAGAATACAACGTAGTACAAAACCGCATAACCCTTAACCAGCAACTGATGCAAAAATTGGAAGAAACTGCACAGGCGATTTATAAACAGTGGTTTGTGGAGGGAATTGATTTAGAGAATTTGCCGGAAGGATGGAAGAATAAATCTGTTTATGATACTACAAACTTTATAAATGGAGCGGCATTTAAAGAAAGTGATTTTGAATTACATAAAGTGGGATTGCCAATAATAAAAATAGCAGAGCTTAAAAAAGGTGTTGACAACCAAACAGATTTTACATTAAAACAACTACCTAATAAGTATAAAATCACGAATGGGGATATGCTATATTCTTGGTCAGGTAATCCTGAAACAAGTCTTGAAGTTTTTAAATGGTTTGGTGGTAACGCTTGGTTAAACCAACATATTTTCAAATTAGAATTTGAAAATAAACAAAGTAAATACTTTGTTTATTACATGCTTAAAGAATTGAAAGGAGAATTTGTACGACTTGCAGAAGGAAAACAAACCACAGGACTTGGTCATGTAACAATTGCTGATTTGAAAGAATTAACCATTCCATACCCCTCAGAGAAAGATTTAATAAAGTTTGAGAATGTAATAAAAACATTTTACGATTACGATTCAGTGCTTATTCAAGAAAACCAAAAGCTAACCGAGCTGAAAGAATTGCTTCTTTCAAAATTAGCAACGGTAGAAAAATAAACGTATTATGAATAGATTAATTATCGTAGGCAATGGCTTTGATAAAGCGCACGGATTAGATTCTGATTATTACAGTTTTATCAAAGATTATTTGTATAATGCAATTGTGAGCTTTATTGAAAAAAAACATTATGATGATTTATTGATTTCAATTGCTTATAAATCAATTTCATTACCCCGTCAAATCTATATTCCGAATATTGATAAAGAGAATGTGTTCAATACTGTAAAAGAATTTCTACAAAAGAACAGTAAATATGATATTGAATTTAAATGTAAATCGGATTTTTTCACGGAAATTTGTGTTGATGCAGAAAAAAAGTGGGTAGATATTGAAAGAATTTATTATAAGTATTTGATTAAACTATTTGATAATATAAAAACCAAGCAAAAAAATATTGATATAACATTAGCGCTTCAGTTTTTGAATCAACAAATGAATTATTTGAAAGAGCTTTTGGAAGAATACCTTTATAAGTTGCAACAAGAGAAATATAAAAAATCTACAATAAATAGGGATAGATTGTTTATTCAGTTTGATAAAGAGTCTTTATTATCTCATACCTGGAATGATTTACTAAAACAACATCAGGAAAATACAAAGAAAGAATCAAATCCAAAAAATATTGATGAGAGAATTTATCCTGAAAAAGTCATGATTCTAAATTTCAATTATACTTTTCCATTCAAAGAATATGGTGGAAATTGTGATGTAGTTAATGTTCATGGACAATTAAATTCAAGGAATTACCCGATGGTTTTTGGGTATGGTGACGAAAGGGATGAGAAATATTTAGAACTGGAAAAATCAGGGATTGATGAATTTTTGGTAAACATCAAATCATTTGCTTATTTTCAGAATAAAAATTATGATGAACTGTTGGGTTTTATTGAGCAAAATGATTTTGAAGTATGGATTGCCGGACATTCATGTGGTTTAAGTGATAAAACCTTGTTGGCTCAGATATTCGAACATCAATTTTGTAAAAGCGTTCGGGTTTTTTATCATGAACATGAGGGTGCAGATAATTACAACGAAATTGTGTATAACATTGCAAGGGTTATGAGTAATAAAATTAAAATGCGGGGTATTGTTACACCAAAACATGAATATAATAGATTTGGAGCAGTAGCTGGTATTATTCGTAAATTTTAGAATAAAATAATTATTATATGTCAGAAACCAACCTATAATATACAAACTAAAATAGTACGATGAAACTGAAAATCATATAGAAAAATGAAAACAGAACTATTAATAAAGTATTACAACGAAAACGAGCCTGAAAAAGTAGATACATATATTCAACGACTTATTGAAAACATAAAAGATGTTGGTTCGTTGGTTTCGAGGTATTATTTGTATTTACTAATAATTATTTTTGCATACTATTTAACTAAAGAAAGTCAGTTAGAAAGTATAAATCTTGGAATAGTTCAATTTTCAGATCTTAAAATTATTAAGATTTCACTTCCTCCAGTATTCACTTTTATATATTTGATATTATTGGTGGCAGAAAACAGGAGACAAATGCTATCACATCAAGTAAAAGTCCTATTTAATATGAGAAACAAAACTGAACTAAATCAGGATGATTTACAGCGTACACATTATAATGAATTTAATAGTTCGATTTTGCCGTTTAATTTTATTACAGAGTTAACACATAAAATAAGTTATTCTAAATTTTCAGGTATTTTAGTAATGTTGACTTTACTTTGTATGATTATGTTTTTGTCAGGTGCATTGTTTGTGTTTGAATATCTAATGTTAAAGGACTTATATTCTTTGTGGAATAACGGTATTATTGTAAAGATTATTTTCATATTAACTATCTGTATGTTTGTTTTATCGTTGTATTTTGCATTTAGATTTGCATTTATTAATTCGACAGAAGAAAAAAGAGATAAGGAATTTTGGTTGTTAGTAGCAAAGGAACAACAGGGTATTTGAGATGATTTAAACAAAAAACGTATATGTCCGAAACCAACCGTATAGAATATAAGCAGGAACTCAATAACGATGTAGATATTGAGAAAGAAGTGATTGCCTTTTTGAATTACCACGAGGGCGGCATTATTTATATTGGCATTGATAAACAAGGAAATACTGTTGGCGTAGCCGATGTGGATGGAGATATGCTAAAGATAAAAGACCGCATTAAAAACAATATCTCTCCTTCCGCTATGGGCTTGTTTGATGTGGTGGCAGAAACCAAAGACGGGAAAAACCTGATTAAAATTATTGTGGCAGGCGGTTCGGAAAAGCCTTATTTCAAAAAGAAATACGGAATGACCGAAAAAGGTTGTTTTATCCGTATCGGTACTGCCTCCGAACCGATGCCTCAAGCCATGATTGAAACCTTGTTTGCTTCGCGTACCCGGAATTCGTTACACAGGATAAAATCAGTCCGCCAAAACCTGAGTTTTGAGCAATTAAAGATTTACTACGATGAAAAGAAGCTGACGCTAAACGAGCGCTTTAAAGAGAGTTTGGAAATGCTAACCGAAAATGGTGATTTGAATTATGTGTCCTACTTGCTGGCTGATGAAAACGGTACTTCCATAAAATTAGCCAAATATGCCGGAACCGACAGGGTAGATTTGGTGGAGAACAATGAGTATGGGTATTGCTCGCTCATAAAAGCCACTAAAAGCATTTTGGACAAACTGGACATTGAGAATAAAACCGTGTCGAAAATCACTCCGAAAGGGCGCGAAGATACACGGCTTTGGAATCCGATAGCTATTCGTGAGGCGGTAGTCAATGCCATTGTACATAATGACTACACCCGGGAAGTTCCTCCCAAATTTGAGATTTTTACTGACCGTTTAGAGATTACAAGTTATGGTGGTCTTTTTGACGGTATGACACAGGCTGATTTCTTTGAAGGTTTGTCCTATCCCCGCAACAAAGAAATCATTCGGATATTCAAAGATTTGGGAATGGTTGAGCAACTGGGTTCGGGAGTTCCACGTATATTAAGAGCTTACCCGAAAGAATGCTTTCATTTTGGCGATAGTTTTTTACGGATTACCATTCCAAAATCTGTAGTTGAAGAGCACTCTGGTGAGTTGGTAGTTGATGAAACAGGTGGTGCAACAGGTGGTCAAGTTGGTGGTCAAGTTGGTGGTCAAGTTGGTGGTCAAGTTGGTGGTCAAGTTGAATACCTAACTGATAGACAAAGAGATATTTTAGAAATAATAATTGACAATCCGAAAATATCAAGAAAACAATTGGCAGAAGAACTGAAGATAAATAAATCTGCTGTTCAAAAACATATAGACGCTCTGAAAAAGAAAAATATCATTGAAAGAGATAGCGCAACAACAGGTCAATGGATAATTAAAATACAGAAATGATATAGAATGGCTATTAGTTAAGATGTCTCGGGAAGAAAATTATTAGAATTCAATATATGAAGCAAGAAAGAAAAAAACAGATTAGATTATATCTGGTTAAGCAGTTATCAAGATTGACGATTTGGCTAAAGAACAAAGATAAAGAGCCGGAGTCTTCTGTTATTTCTTTAGCTCCAAGATTATTATCAAAAGAAGATGATCTTAAAATAATTCAGCCATATTTGACTGAATTAGAACGCTCATTAAATCAAAAGGATATTACTAATATTGCAGTAACTGGTGCATATGGATCAGGTAAAAGTACAATAATTAAAACCTTTCAAAAAATTCATTCTGAGTATGAATACTTGAATGTCTCGTTAGCTTCATTCACTGATAATGATGAGAATGGCAAGAAAAAGAACTCTAAACCAAAAGTTGATGGCGAAGAGAACCGTATAGAACCGGATGAATTTAATACCAATTTAGAACGGAGATTAGAGATAAGCATACTACAACAATTATTTTATCACGTAAAGCCTTCTGAAATTCCCGATTCCCGCTTTAAAAGAATCAATAACAACACATGGTTGAAGTTGCTTTTATCTTCTGTAGGTATAATTTTTTGGCTGATAAGCATTCTTTTATTATTCAAGTTCAACTATATAAACAAGATTAATCCTTCAACCTGGCATATTTCTTTGAGGTTTGATTGGGTTGCTTTTATTTCGATAATTGGATTTTTTACAGGAGTAGGTTTTTTCTTAAAACATATTATTAGACTATATAGTAACTCAAAACTCAAAAAGCTAAGTATTAAAGGTGAACTTGAACTGGGTGACAATGTGGATAAATCTGTATTCAACGAACACCTTGAAGAGATAATATATTTTTTTGAACGGACTCCTTACAATGTGATTGTTGTCGAAGATTTAGACAGATTTGATACAACAGATATTTTTACCAAACTTCGTGAATTAAATATTCTACTAAACACTTCAAAGTTAATAGCGAGAGAAATTAATTTTATATATGCAGTTAAGGATGAACTCTTTACAGACAAAAATGAAAGGGTTAAGTTTTTCGACTATATAATACCTATTATTCCATTTATCAATGCTTCGAATGCTGGCGTTAAACTAAATGAGCTTATAAGTACCAGAAATTTAGAAAATGTTTTAACTTCGGATTTTAAGCAAGATATTGTTTCCTTCATTGATGATATTGATATGCGCTTACTTATTAATATTTTCAATGAATTCTGTGTCTATAGAAAAATTATCCATGTAGAGATCCCAGACAATCTTTTTGCTATGATTGTATACAAAAATATTTATCCTGATGATTTTGGGAAACTTTCAAAAAGAGAGGGTGATTTATACAGCTTTATTACCAATAAAAGCACCTATATAAAAGGTTTAAATGACAAATTAAACGAAAAGATTGATGAATGCAAGGTGAAAATAACTATTATTGAAAATGAAGCTATAACTTCTGAAAAAGAACTGAGGTCTATATATATTAATGCTATACACGAATTAATCCCTAAAGCACTTAAACTGGAAAATGAAATCTTATTTTCGGAGTTAAACGATGATGAACAATTTGAGAAGTTTAGAAATATTAAAAATATTACCTATTACTATCAGCATCCAAGTTATAGTAATTTACGGACTCAAAATTCAAATATATCCTTTTCTCAAATAGAGGCTCACGTTAATCCTAATTATTCTTATGATGACCGATTGCAAAATATCACAGATAAAAAAAATAATAAAGTAGAGAAACTTAAACATGAAATAGAAATCCTATTAAACAAGAAAAAGGAGTTTGAAGCATGGAGTTTAAAAGAAATCTTTCAACAGGTTGAGGTTACTCAACACCTTGGGTGTTTCTCAGATAATCAAATGATGAGAAGTTTATTGACAAATGGATATCTTAATGAAGATTTTGAAGATTATATTTCATTATTTCACGAAGGAAATATCACAAGAGTCGATGACACTTTTAAAAGAAAAGTGAAAAGTGGTATCAATTCTCCATTCAATTATCAACTGTCTGATAAAGTAGCAAACTTGGTTAAAGAGATACCCGACAAGTACTTTAAACGTTCTGTGATTTTAAACTTCGATTTAGTTGACTTTTTAGCGGAAAACTATAAACAACATAAATCTAAATACGATGACATAATTTCAATTCTTAGCAACGAAAAAGATAGTTCGGTAAGTTTCATTGAAAAATATATTGAAAGGGGTAAGAATCTACCTTTATTTGTTAAATCTATTTGTAATTCTTGGGATAATTGGTGGGAATATATAAATGAGGAAGATCCCAATAATCCTTTAGCAAAAGTATACTATTATTCAGACGATAGGCTGGAAAAATACTTGAAACTTATTATTGAATATGCAGAGCTTGATGATATTGTTCGTTTTAATAAGAACAAAGGCTTACAAAAGTTTATAAATCGCACTTCAGACTTTATTTTTTTGATTGATAAATCATTTGAAAGTAATGCTCAGAAAGTATTAGAAAAACTTGAAATTAAGCTTGAAGTATTATGTTTGCCGGATATAGAAACAAAATCAATATTCAACTATATCTATGAAAATCATTATTATCAAATCAATGCCAATAATATTTCATTGCTTTTACACCACCACATTGAAAATATTGAAGACAAAAAAATAACAGAGTCCAATTATTCTACAATACTAAATTCCGGCTGTAAACATTTGATTGATTATGTCGAAGATAATATTGGCTTTTATACTAAGAATGTGCTTTTGAAATTAGAAAACAATACAAAGGAAAATGAAAAGAGTGTCATAAAACTATTAAACAAAGGAGAGCTGACTATAATAACTAAAGCCGACATTATAATAAAACAAGAAATTACAATCACAAATCTTTCTGAAATTAAAGAGGTTGAAGTCCGAAAAATGCTGATTGAAAAGAATCAGATTGACATTACGTGGAAAAATCTTTATCGGTATTACGAAACATTAGAAAATGGAAGTGATTTGGATGAAGTTCTGATAAACTATTTAAATCATGAAGAAAATTATAATTTGCTATCAAAACAAGCTATTAACTCTGAATTAAAAGAAAAGTCAGAGGAGGTTATAAAAACCTTCTCTCTTAAGGTTATAGGTTGTAATGAATTGCGATATGAAAGCTATATTAAGCTTCTCACAGCAACTCCTTATAAATGGAATAGTTTGAATTTTGAACAACTTGATAAAGACAAAGTAGAGTGGATGGTTAATACTGTTTTCTTGAGTCTTTCCGTCAGCAATTTCAATAAACTGAAAGAAAACTTTCCGAATGAACATATCAAACTTATTGAGAAACAACAAGAAAAATTAGTTTCTGTATGGGTTGAAATTAGTTTATCTGAGGAAGATATTTTATTGTTATTAAAATCTTCGGTAATTATCAACAGTAATAAATTGGAAATTATCAAGCGACTAGATGATAACTATATTGTAGGAAACAATAAAATTGCGAAAGAGACATGCGATTTATTAGCCAATTCTACTTCTTTTATTGAATTAGAATTTGATGTAATAGAAAGTTTGATAAAATCCTATTCCTCAACTGATAATAAGATTAAAATCCTGAATAAGTATATTGATAAACTGACAAATTCTCAACTTCAAACTTTAATTGAAATGTTAGGTGGTGATTATCCTGAGTTGTTTGTAAAACAACATAAGCCTAAATTTCCAAATACTGATTATAACAAAACTCTGTTTGATAATCTTGAAAAAAGAGGATTAATTAAAAGACATGAAACATATAAAGACGGTCGATTTAGAGCATTTGCAAACTATTAAGCATTTTAATATCAACACTTCGTATATTTGCGGCAAAGGATAATTAAGAGTATGATTAACTGATAACTATTCAGTAGTTAAGTAAGAATGATAGAGAGGAAAAGACTTAAAATAAAGTAAAAATAAAACATAACAATTCAGAGAGATGGCAGAATTACATGTAAGTAAAAAAAGCATTAGTAAGTTGTTTAGCGAAATGCAAAATAAAAAATTTATTATACCTGATTTTCAGAGACCTTATAAATGGAATGTAGAAAAATGTGAAACACTTTGGAATGATATTGAAAATTTCACAATCACTGATGCAAAGGCTGGAGCTGATTATTTTCTAGGCACAATTGTATCATATATCAATGATGATAAAAATCAGGAAATAATTGATGGTCAGCAGCGCATTACGTCATTCTTCTTACTATTACGTGCATTTTTCAGAAAGCTGGAAGACATGCCACAAGATGACCAAGTTATTGGGTTAAAAAATAAAGTAGCACCTTGTATTTGGGATACTGATCGTTTTTCTGGTAAAGTGGTTGACCCTTCCTCTATTCACATTATGTCTTTAGTTGCAACAGAAGAGGATAATGAAACTTTTCATAAGATATTGAACACAGGCGAAAGTAGTGAACTTGCAACAGACAATTATTCTGTCAATTATCGCTTCTTTAAAAAGCAATGTGATGAATATGCAACTATGAACCCCATGCAATGGAAAGAACTTTGCGTTACAATCTTAACACAGTGCATTATTCTCCCAATTGAATGTGATACACCAGAAACAGCATTAACTATATTCTCTACTTTAAACGACAGAGGTTTGCCATTGGCAGACTCTGATATTTTTAAAGCACAAATCTATCGTAATCTTGAAACAGAAGCAAAGCGGAAAGAATTTACAAATACATGGAAAGAGTTGATGCATATCTGCAAACAATCTGGAGCTTCCTTAGATGATATATTTAGATATTACACTCATGTTCTGAGGGCAAGAAATAATGACAAGACTAAAGAGGTCGGACTGCGAAAGTTCTATGCTGAAAATAACTATGTTCGACTAAAAACAGATAGTCTTATGGTTGAGATAATGGCATTAGCTAATTTCTGGCGGTATATAAATATTGGGGTTGAACCTGAAGATGATGTTAACTATATCATTTCTGACGAAGCAAGAAAATACCTCCATTGCCTTACTTGCTATCCAAATGAATTTTGGAAATATCCTACAAGCGTTTTCTTCCTGAAGAATGTAAATAGCGAAACCTTCGATGCAGACTTCTGTAAAATGCTAAAAAAATTAACTGCATTTCTATTTGCAAAGTTTATTGATGCACCTTCGGTTAATGCAATCAAAGATGATATATATTCAAACTGTATTAACATACAGGTGCAAAACGAACTTCAGTTTAAAATAACACTCAATGAAGACTTGTTGAAACAGCAAATAGTTGGATATTCTTCTTCAAGATTATCAAGAGCACTTTTGTTGTTGGATGCTTATCTTAATGCTAATCAAATAGAGCTTATTCCAGACACTTTTGAAATAGAACATATATTTCCGAAGAAATGGCAAGATACCAATTATAACGGCTGGAATATAGACGATGCGGCTTTATATCTCGATAGATTCGGGAATAAAATTGTTTTTGAAAAGAAATTAAATATTCAAGCTGGAAACGGATATTTTGGAGTAAAAAAACAAAAGTATAACTTATCCAAAATTGCCTGCGTAAATGATTTGGGAAATTATCACAAAACTGATTGGGTAAAAGAAGATATCGAAGAACGGGAATTAATCTTCATAGAGAATCTGATGAGTTTTTTAAGGAATCAGTTAAGCTAAGCAAAATGAAATTTACCGAAGAAAAATTAGAACGTGCTTTCACCGAGTTGTTGGAGCAAGAAGGCTACCGTCACCACTTAGGCAATACCATTGTCCGAAGTGCCGACGAAGTATTGATTGAAGCCGATTTACTTCAATATTTGCTCTCCAGATATGAGAGCAAGCAACTTACTGTTACCGAGGCAAAATCTATTATTCTTCAATTGAAAACCTTACCCGCCAGCGACCTGTACGAAAGTAACAAAACCATTATGCGATGGTTAAGTGATGGATTTATTCTGAAACGTGAAGACCGCAACCAAAAAGACATTCATATCGAGCTAATTGACTACAATGGATTAGACGCTCAAATTGCCAGTCAGCAGTTGGACACACTGGTTGCTGCCCCGCCCGAAGATTATGGGAAAAACCAGAATATATACAAGTTTGTAAATCAGTTAGAAATTGTTGGTTCAGAAAAACGCATTCCCGATGGTATTGTATATATCAATGGATTGCCTTTGGTAGTGTTTGAGTTTAAAAGTGCTATCCGTGAGGAAGCTACTATTTTTGATGCTTTCAACCAGTTAACTGTTCGGTATCGTCGTGATATTCCGGAATTGTTTAAATACAATGCATTTTGCGTTATTAGCGATGGTGTGAACAACAAAGCAGGTTCGTTCTTTGCACCTTACGAATTTTTCTATGCATGGCGCAGAGTAGCGGGGCTGGCAAAAGATGTGGACGGAATTGATTCCATGTTTACATTGGTGCAGGGAATGTTTCAACACGATAGATTAAGAGATATTATCCGCAATTTCATTTACATACCCGACAGTTCCAGGAAAAATGAAAAAATAATTTGTCGTTATCCTCAGTACTATGCAGCAAAACGCCTGTATGACACAATCAAATCAGCCCAAAAACCGAAAGGTGATGGCAAAGGTGGAACGTATTTTGGAGCAACTGGTTGTGGAAAGAGCTTTACCATGCTTTATCTCACAAGGTTATTGATGAAAAGCACACACTTTGAAAGTCCAACTATTGTATTAATAACCGACCGCACCGATTTAGACACACAACTCTCGGAAACCTTTGTGGAAGCAAAGAAATTTATTGGCGATAATACAATAGTAAGTGTTGAAAGCAGGGCTAATTTAAGGGAACTGTTACAAGGCAGACAAAGCGGTGGTGTATTTCTGACTACCATTCATAAGTTTACGGAAGATACCGAAATCCTGACCGATAGAAACAATGTGATTTGCATTTCAGACGAAGCCCACAGAAGCCAAATCAATCTGGATCAGAAAATAAAAGTGACAGAAAAAGGGGTCACAAAAACTTTCGGTTTTGCTAAGTACCTGCATGATTCCTTGCCCAACGCTACGTTTGTAGGATTTACCGGTACACCCATTGATGCCACCTTAGATGTATTTGGCAAAGTGGTTGATGCTTACACTATGACCGAATCGGTAAAAGATGAAATTACTGTGCGAATTGTTTACGAAGGCAGAGCCGCTAAAGTGGCGTTGAACAATACGGAGTTAGAGAAAATAGAGAAATATTACGAAGAAGCTGCCGAAGCCGGAGCCAACGAATATCAGATTGAACAAAGCAAGGAAGAGTCAGCCAAAATGAATGCCATACTTGGGGATCCCAAACGCTTACTAACCTTGGCTGAAGACTTTGTAAAACATTACGAAAACCGTATTTCGGAAGGTGCAACCGTGAAAGGCAAAGCGATGTTTGTATGCAGCACGCGCGAAATTGCCTGGGAGTTTTATAAAAATGTCATTGCCCTGAAACCGGAATGGAACGAAGTACGTATTGCCGAGGAAGGAGCTGTTTTATCGGAGAAAGATAAAAAGGAAATCAAACCCATGGAGCGTATCAAAATGATTATGACCCGTGGCGAAAATGATGTAAAAGAGCTTCGTGACTTATTGGGTACGAAGGAATACAGAAAAGAATTAGACCGTCAGTTTAAAAACGAAAAGTCAAACTTCAAAATAGCGATTGTCGTAGATATGTGGCTTACGGGCTTTGATGTCCCTTTTCTGGACACCATGTACATTGATAAACCTATACAGCAACACAACCTGATTCAAACCATTTCGCGGGTAAACCGCAAATTTGAAGGAAAAAACAAAGGGTTGGTGGTAGATTATATTGGTATTAAAAAGCAAATGAATCTTGCCTTAGCCAAATACAACAAAGACGATTCAACTAACTTTGAAGATATCGCCGAATCATTGGTGATTGTTCGCAATCACTTGGATTTATTGGCAAAACTGTTCCATAAATTCGACAGTACAAAATACTTTCATGGTACAACCTTACAACAGCTAAATACCTTGAATTTTGCAGCCGAATTCGTTCAGTTAACCAAAGAACTTGAAACTCGCTTTATGGGTTTAGTGAAACGACTAAAAGCTGCTTATGATATTTGTGCCGGAAGTGAGCAACTCTCTCAAACAGAAAGAGACTATACGCATTTCTATTTGGCGGTTCGATCCATAGTTTTCAAACTCACAAAAGGCAATGCTCCCGACACTGCACAAATGAACGCCAAAGTTCGTGAAATGATAAAAGATGCTTTGCAAAGCGATGGTGTGCAAGAGATTTTCAAGCTTGGTAACGAAGATGAAACCGAACAAGACCTTTTTGATGAGGATTATTTGGCGAAAATAGATAAAATCAAACTTCCAAACACCAAAATCAAATTACTGCAACAGCTTCTTACCAAAGTTATTGGCGAAATGAAGAAAGTCAACAAAGTAAAAGGAGTTGACTTTAGCCGGAAAATGCAAGTTTTAGTTGACCGCTATAATCAACGTGACGAAAACGATATTCTGCGGAGCGAAGTCTATGAAGAAATGGCCGAACAATTGACCAATTTGATTTGGGAAGTACACAAAGAATTCTCTGCAGGAGATTTACTCGGCATTGACTTTGAAGAAAAAGCATTTTACGACATTTTGAAAGAGCTATGTGTAAAATACGACTTCAATTACCCGGAAGACAAATTAATCGAACTGGCAAAAAGAGTGAAAGATTTGGTTGATTCACAAGCAAAATTTCCTGACTGGAACAAACGTGACGACATAAAATCAGCATTGAAAGTTGGTTTAATTCTGCTATTAGACGAATTTGGCTATCCGCCAGTTGAAAGAGACGAAGTGTATGTTGAAATTTTTGAGCAAGCTGAGAATTTCAAAAAGAATAGAGTAATTGAGTAACTATTAGCTTTATATATTATGCCCGAAACTCAAAACATGGAATACAAATTCGTTTGGAAAGATGAATTTGGCATATTAGTAACTAAAAATCGACAAAATATAAAATAAGAAAATGAACAATAGCGAAATCCTGATCTATCAAAATTCCGAAGGCAACATTAAAATAGATGTTCGTCTGGAAGAAGAAAGCGTTTGGCTAAATCAATCACAAATGGCTGAACTTTTCGGAAAAGGAAGAACAACCATTACCGAACACATTCAGAATGTTTTTAGTGAGGGAGAATTGGAAGAAAATGTGGTATGTCGGAATTTCCGACACACCACTCAGCACGGTGCTATTGAGGGAAAAACTCAGGAAACAACTACAAAATATTACAATCTTGACGTTATCATTTCAGTTGGCTACCGTGTAAAATCGCCACAAGGTACGCAGTTCCGTATTTGGGCTACTCAACGGTTGAAAGAATATATTATTAAAGGATTTACGTTGAATGATGACCGTTTCAAGTCGGGCAGTTCGATGAACTATTTCAACGAATTACAGGAACGTATTCGCGAGATACGTCTTTCGGAACGGTTCTTCTACCAGAAAATAAAAGACATATACACCACCAGTATTGATTACGATGCAAAAGACGAACGAACCATTGAGTTTTTCAAGGTGGTGCAAAATAAATTACTCTGGGCTATTAGTCAACAAACTGCTGCCGAATTGGTATATCGCAGAGTAGATGCCTCCTTGCCCCTGATAGGTATGCAGTCGTTAGACCTGTCTGCCGACAAGGTAGGTAAGAAGAATACATTGGCGATAAAGAAAACGGATATCGGCATTGCCAAGAATTACTTAAAAGAAGATGAAATAAAGTTGCTGGGCTTGTTGGTTGAACAGTATCTGGCTTTTGCCGAAACAATGGCACAACAGCACCAACCCATGTATATGAAAGATTGGATTCAACGTTTGGATGTGATTCTTCAATTGAATGGCAGAGAGTTACTCACCCATGCCGGAAAAATTAGCCACGATAGGGCGTTGAAGAAATCGAACGAAGAATATGAGAAATATAAAATTGCTCAACAAGCGATAGAAAAGGAGCAAAGCCTGAAAGAGATTGAAGCCGATATTAAGAAAATAGCTAAGAGATAAAATGGATAGCGAGTTACACGAACTGGCAAAGAGCATTGTCGCTATACAGAAGAAAGCCGCACAACAGACGCTCAATTACTGGAAACCCGAAGCAGAGAATATCATTGTTTTCCAAAGTAAGGATATTGACAGGATTGAGTACGCTTTGGATATGCTTTGCGAAGTTGCTTTTGACGATGAGGCTCTAAAAATATTCAAAAGATTGTGCCGTTATTATTACAGTATTGACCCGCTTGCCACAGCTCAACACGTTAATACTTATAGGGAAATGTGGGACAACAAAGAAGATAATAGTGAGATAAGTTCAAAATAAAAGTTCAGCCTTATGCCCGAAACACAAAACATAGAATACAAATCCGTTTGGAAAGACGAATACCTGAAATGGATATGCGGCTTTGCCAATGCCCAGGGTGGTACGCTCTACATTGGTAAAGACGATAACGGCAATGTGGTAGGTGTAAAGAATGCCGGAAAACTTCTGGAAGAATTGCCCAACAAGATAACAACCATTCTCGGAATCGTTGCCCCTGTGAATTTATACGAAACACCCGAGGGCGATTATATAGAAATCATTGTAGACGCACACCCCAATCCGGTAAATTACAAGGGAGAGTACCATTTCCGCAGCGGTTCTACCAAGCAAGAATTGAAAGGCACAGCATTAGATAAGTTTTTGCTCCAAAAGCAGGGCAAACACTGGGATGGCGTATCAATTCCCAATGTATCAGTTGCCGATTTAAAATCCGAAACATTCGACTTTTTCCGTAATAAAGGCATTAAGAGTAAAAGGCTTGATAGCGATGTGCTGACAGATACCATTGAAGTTTTACTGAATAATCTGAAACTCACAGATAACGGTTATTTGAAAAGGGCTGCAATTCTACTTTTTCACCCCGATCCTGAAAAATTTGTGTCAGGAGCATATATCAAAATTGGTTTTTTCCGTACACATAGCGACTTATTATTCCATGATGTGATCAACGGCAACTTGTTTGAGCAAGTTGAAAAAACAATGGATCTTTTGCTCACGAAATATGGCAAAGCATTAATCACTTATCAGGGACTTAACCGCGTTGAAACTTACGAGTACCCTGAAGATGCTTTGCGGGAAGCCCTGCTTAATGCTGTTTCGCACAAAGATTATACAGGTCCTTATCCGATTCAAATCAGCGTTTATCCCGATAAGATTATGATTTGGAATTACGGGAAACTACCTGAAAACTGGACAGTTGAAGATTTGCTGAACAAACATTCTTCTCAACCTCACAATCCCGATATTGCAACTGCATTTTTTCGTAGTGGTTATGTCGAATCCTGGGGGCGTGGAATGGACAAAATGAGGATTTTATGTCAGGAAGCAAAAATTCCCGCACCTCAAATCTCTTGCAGTGGCAACGATTTTTGGACTGTTTTCCGCAGAGACAAATACAACAAGGAGGATTTAAGCAAGTTAGGTTTGAACGATAGACAGATTAAAGCCGTACTGTATGTGAAAGAAAACGGAAGGATTACGAATGCCGAATACCAGAAAATAAATGAAATATCCCGACAGATGGCAACCAACGAATTGCACAATTTGGTAAATGGATTTAAATTGCTGATTAATAAAGGATATGGAGCTGGTAGCTATTTTGAATTAGTCAATTAGTAGTCATTTATTAGTCAATATGGTCAATTATTAGTCAATTATAGAATTGACATTTCCCCATATTTCTCCAAATCCCCAAAATGGGGATATGGAGAATTTCAATTTAAGCGGAATAATTTATTTGAATAGACCTGCCCACGCAGGTTTAAACCGAATAGGTAAAGCGGTCTTCGTCATTCCGCCACTTTGTTCACAAAAACATAGCCCCAAGGGTAAAACAAGCAGCCTGAAAAAAATCTCCAGACTTCGCTACACTTCAGCTTGTATTTTT
>QKGU01000248.1 GCA_003250325.1 Paludibacter sp. | reverse complement strand
ATGGAAGAGGAGTTGTTTCCGTCTCCATTTTGCACGCAAAGCGAGCGTGAGTTGGAGGAGGAACGAAGATTGTTCTATGTGGCAATCACCCGTGCAGAAGAACGGTGCTTTATCAGTTATGCCAAATCAAGGTTTAAGAACGGCAAAACAAATTTCTCTAATCCGAGCCGGTTTATAAAAGATATAGATCCGCAGTTTTTGGAAATGCCGCAGGAAGAGACGAAACCAAAACAAGCCCGTATCAGGGATTGGGATGATGACATGGAAACAGAACGGAATCGGTTTCATTCGTCATCTTCCAAACCGGTTTTCGATGAACCAATAATCCATGCGACACCGAAACGGTTGGTGAAACTAGGAGCGACTGATAGCAATAAAGTGTCAGTAGAGAATGCATCCATTCCCAAAGGATCTTTTGTGAAACATGGCGTTTTTGGAATTGGAAAAGTGTTGGACACAAGTATCGTGAACGGGAATGAAAAAGCGGATATCGATTTTGGAGAAAAAGGTGTGAAGTCGTTGCTGCTTAAGTTTGCAAAACTGGAAGTGTTGAAATAATCTTTTTAACTTTTTGGCGCAAGATTCCAACAATAAAAATAATACTCTATAATTGTAAATTTGAAATAAATAATTTTATCTTTGTAGGTCGGTAACGGTTTGTGTAAACCTGTCTGTTTGTTTGAAAATCAATAAAATATAAAATAGAATAATAAATAATCATATGGCAAAAAGTTCAGAAGAATTGAAATTTCCAACTTCGGAAAAACTAAGAGCATTGCAGCTTGCAATGGATAAGATTGAAAAAGATCACGGTAAAGGAACCATTATGCGCATGGGCGATAGCAAGATAGAAGACGTATCTGTTATCTCGAGCGGTTCTATTGGTTTGAATCTGGCTTTAGGCGTTGGTGGATATCCTCGCGGACGCGTAATCGAAATTTTCGGACCTGAATCGTCCGGTAAAACGACCTTGGCCATTCACGCTATTGCCGAAGCTCAAAAAGCGGGAGGTATTGCTGCTATAATCGATGCGGAACATGCTTTCGACCGTTTTTATGCAGAAAAATTGGGTGTAAATATCGACGAATTGTTAATCTCTCAACCGGATAGCGGTGAGCAGGCGTTGGAAGTTGCCGATCAGTTAATTCGTTCTTCTGCTGTTGATATTGTTGTTATCGACTCGGTAGCGGCTCTTACTCCAAAAGCGGAACTCGAAGGTGATATGGGTGATTCGAAAATGGGATTGCAGGCTCGTTTGATGTCGCAAGCGTTGCGTAAACTTACTGCAAGCATCAACAAAACAAATACAACCTGTATTTTCATTAACCAGTTGCGTGAGAAAATTGGTGTAATGTTCGGAAATCCTGAAACGACTACCGGTGGTAACGCCTTGAAGTTCTACGCTTCTATTCGTTTGGATATCCGTCGTTTGGGACAGTTGAAAGATGGCGAAAATGCGATTGGTAATCAGACTCGTGTAAAAGTGGTAAAAAACAAGGTTGCACCTCCGTTCCGTAAAGCTGAATTTGATATCATGTTTGGCGAAGGAATTTCGAAAACCGGTGAAATTCTTGATTTGGGTGTTGAATACGGCATTGTTAAGAAAAGCGGTTCGTGGTTTAGCTATGGAGATACCAAGTTGGCACAAGGACGTGATGCTTCGAAGCAAGTTATTAAAGACAATCCTGAATTAGCGGCCGAATTGGAAGAAAAAATTGTTGCGGCTATTCAAGCATAATAAGAAAACAGACATTTGACTTATCCTAAAAGCGTTTTAGTTTTTAGGATAAGTCAAGTAGTAAGTTATTTTTTCTTTTGTCCTCGTGTTTGAGGTTTGCCGTATTTTTTTCGCATGGCTTCGGCGCGGCGGACTTTCATGTTCACTTTTTTATTTTTGTCTTTTTTCTCGTGAAAAGCACCCCCACCATCTTCTGGCTTTGTGATCATTGTTAGCTCATTTTTCATGGCTACTTTGGGGATTTCGTGTTCAGTAAGTTCGTTCGAAATTTCTACTTCTTCCGGCATTTTCATTAGCTGAATTTTGCAATTCATCAAACTTTCAATGTTCTTGCGTATCTCTGTGTCATTTTTGGTAATGAAAGCCAAAGCAACTCCCTTTTTGTCTGCACGGCCAGTACGACCAATGCGATGAATATAATTCTCAGGGACTTCCGGGAGATCAAAATTTACGACGTGGGTGATATCATCAAAATCGAGTCCGCGTGCCACTAAATCTGTTGCGATGAGAGCCCGAAGTTTATTGTTGTTGAATGCCCGAAAGGCCTCTAGTCTGAAATTTTGAGACTTGTTGGAATGAATAACTCCGATTTGATCCGGGTGACGTTCTGATATAACTTCGAAAACATCGTCTGCCAGTTTTTTAGTCGAAACAAAAACTAACACTTTTGAAAAACCGGCATTAGTGCGAAGTAGAAAATCCAGTAAATTGATTTTTGTATTGAAATTAGGAACTTTGATACCGGCTTGCTTTATGTTTTCGAGTGGAGTTCCTGCTCGTGCAGCTTCCACTTCTATAGGATCGATGAAAAAATCGGCAATAAATGTGCGTAATTCCTCAGTTATGGTAGCGGAGAACATTAGATTTTGCCTTTTTGATGGCAATAAGTCGATAACTCTGGTTAACTGTGGGCGAAAGCCCAAATTGAGCATTTCATCTACTTCGTCGATAATAAAACGTTTTACTGATTTTAGTTTTAAAGTCCCATTCAGGGCAAAATCGAGTAATCTCCCTGGAGTTGCCACTAAAACATCGAGTCCGGCAGTTATTAGAGGTGTCTGTTGAGACATGTTTACTCCCCCATAAACTCCTGCTATTCGGATATTCATGTATTTTGCCAGTTTTTCAACATCATCTACCACTTGCAGTACCAACTCACGGGTAGGGACAACCACCAAAATTGTTGGCGATTTTTCTTTTGAAAATTTCCATTGACGCAACACAGGAAGAAGGTAAGAGATCGTTTTTCCTGTTCCTGTTTGGGCTATTCCTACGACATCCCGTCCGGACATGATAACCGGGAATGCTCGTTCCTGAATGGTGGTAGGGGTATGGATGTTTAAATCTGTGAGAGCGTTTAATAACGGTGTGTTGATATTTAGTTCGGAAAAAGTCATATATTGTTCTTGAAAATTAGACTGCAAAGATAACCTTTATAGTTTAAATACAGAAAATCAATATGTGTATCAGTTTTAAAAGAGGAAATGAAGTAAAAAAATGAATTTATTTTTGTCTTTTATTGAATAATCTAATGGTGTTAAGAAAATTTATGACAATTATTGTTATTAAATCGAAATTATAAGATATATTTGCTAATGGTTTTGTCTGAAGTTTGGTTTTCTTTTTGTTGATAACTTTCTGTTTTTGAGAATGTTTTATGTGGTTTGATACTTGTCTGGTTTTATTCTCAAATTAGATGAGTTGCTATATGTTCGCAGGTAGTTAACCTTGGATCTTATTCGTAATTGAAAAAAACAATCTAAATCTAAATCGTATGAAAGATGACTTGAGGATTGATAAGGAATATCAGGATCTTTTCTTTCTGAATGAAGCCAGATTGAGAAAAATCGTTGAAATTATTCAGATTTATTCCAACAGAAAATCGGAGATACAAACCGAAATCGTTTTTGAAGTTGTACATAACGATCTGTCAATTTATCAAACGGATGAGTTGGAGAATGTATTAAAAGATGAAAATATAACAGGCAGAGAAATACGTTCGATTAAGATTACCCTAAAGGCTGTCGATGAAAAACTTAGTTGGATGAATCCAATTTGTTTTGTTAAATTTGTTGCGGCTGAGTTTGAGAATAAATATAGTTTAACTGAAAATTCTATCGTCTATAAGATTTATGACTCGGATAAAGCCTGGGCACTTTCTTTAAGTGAAGAGCTGGATTTGTATGTTAGGAGGACTTTGAATAAAAGTCAGAGAAATATTCTGAATATTTTTGACTGGATTGATACAATATTCCCAATTCTGATTTTCTGTTTAGGTGTATTGTTGTTTTTGAACTTTTACCCTCGTGTAAATATAAAAGTTGGTGAACTTACACTTTTACAGATATTAATTGGAGCTCCGGTTTTGATTATTATTATTTCGTTACTTTATTCTATTTTTGAAACTGTAGCTCCATTTACCAAATTATCCAGAATGCTTCAAGGTGCGTCTGTTTTTTATTTTGGGAGTCAAAAAGAACTGGTTGATAAAAAGAAAAAGAAGATAAATCGCATCACTTGGATCTTGGTTGTAATTTTTCTGATCTCATTAGTTGTTGGGTTGATTGCTTCATTGACAATGCAATGGTAGATTCATTTCTATAAACGGTATTTGCGCTTAAGGTGCTAATCGCTCAATCTTCCAATCATTACCGGTGTGAGTGAAAAGTAGTCTGTCGTGTAGTCGATTTGGTCGTCCCTGCCAGAATTCAAAAGAGGATGGTACAACTACATAGCCTCCCCAATGCGGAGGTTTTGGTACGTTGTCGCCAAACTTTTGTTTGTAGTATTGGAACTGTTTTTCCAGAAAATCTTTCGAACGAATTAGTTGGCTTTGAGGTGAAGCCCATGCTCCGAGTTGACTTTCAATTGGTCGGGTATTGAAATAAGAGATAGAGATAGTTTCACTTATTTTTTCAGCCACTCCCAATACTCTTACCTGCCGCTCAAGTGATGGCCAGAAGAAAGTTAGTGAAACTCTGTTGTTTTGAGCCATTTGCTGTGCTTTGTGTCCTTCGAAATTTGTGTAAAAAACGAATCCCTTTACATTGAACTCCTTTAATAATACGACTCTAGAGTGTGGTTGTAGATGTTCGTCTACAGTTGCAACTATCATTGCGGTGGGTTCCAGTTGCTCACTTTCTATTGCCTCCTGAAGCCAGATTTCAAATTGATCGAATGGGTTGGGAAGTACGGTGTTTTCATCTAAGTTTGAAAATAGATATTAGATATTGTTTGCGAATGTCACGTAACATGATTTGTTTTGATTGAGAATGAGAGGATTTATCGTATAAACAATTTAATGCAGATTTGGTTTAAGCTGTTACTTAAAAACTGATTGAAATTTATGGAAAATTTATACTGTCTGTCGTAAATGCTATCTAATAATAACAAGTTGAAACCTATTAAAAAAAGATAAAATTTGTTCATATCTTTTAGTCAGTAAAGTGTCAATTTCCAAAAGAAAAAAACTACTTTTGGGGCACAAAAAAAATAAAATTTTCAGGTCATGAAAGATATGCTACAATATCGTCATATAGGTGTTTCGGAAGAAGATCAAGTTTTTATGCTTCAGTCGATTGGAGTAAATAATTTGGATGAATTAATTGATGAGACAATCCCGGCTTCCATTCGATTATCAAAAAAAATAGATTTGCCGGAATCTCTTTCTGAGCATCAGTATGCCAAACATATTGCCGAAATTGCCTCTAAAAACAAACTTTTCACCTCTTATATCGGACAAGGCTGGTACGACACTTGTACGCCTGCCGTAATTCAACGAAATATTTTCGAAAATCCTTCCTGGTATACTTCTTACACACCGTATCAAG
>QKGU01000215.1 GCA_003250325.1 Paludibacter sp. | reverse complement strand
ATCTTTCTTCTTTGATAGCATAATATATTTGCAAGATTTATGCATCAAATATACTAAAACTTGCAGATACACACAATACTTTTAAGATTTATTTTACTGGTAATCTTATGTTTATGGGCTTTTTAAGGGTCGACTAATTAAAAATCCAATTATGGATAATAATTATATATGTATGAGTAAATCGATAGAAAATCAACAGGATGATATTTATAATAAAAAAAGAATAGCCAATTTTTGTATTGGCATTCTGTTTTTTGTTACAGTTTTTGGTTTAATACAAGCTTATATTCAAAAGAAAAATACTTTATGGACAAATAAAAATTCGTACAAAATGGTAATCAAAAATCAAGAACATTATTTTTGGTCTGAATTTAAAGTGCCTAAATACGTATTTAAAGTTCGTTTTATTGAGAAAAATTAAAATAAATTCTATTTTTCGATATAAAGCAAAAAAGTTTTTAGAAAGAAGTATTTGGTTACTAATTCTTAGAAAAAATGCATCTGCAACCGGATAGGAAGATTCTTCTTTGAAATACAAATGGTTTTCTTTGGCTATCTGCCAATAGTAATTTAACAGGGGTCATGTTTTCAAAATGAGGAGTTTGAATGGCATTTAAGTGAAATGCAGTTTTCCTAAAAACATCGACAATAGCAAAACCACAAATATCTATACCCCACTTACTTTGGTAACTTTTACCCACTATTAGTCTTCTTTTTTCTTGCTACTTTTACAACATATTTACAATCTTAAAATCACTCTTCTAACCATTTAATATTGTTATGTATGAAAAAATTTAATTTTCCTCACATAAAAAAAACTTTTTTACTGATTTTCCAACTAATATTAGCATTAAGTGTATATTCAAGGACCTATCAGTCAAGTTTTTCTGGAATTATATCTTATCACAACGACGAAGACCCAATTTCATTAAATAATACTGTGTTAACAAGTAATTCTGAAAGTAATATTAAACACGATTTTGCACTGAAAGGAAATACTCAATCTTTGTTGGCATCGAATAATACGAATAAAAACGATGAAATAAAGAAAGATAATATTCAAAACCCGATAAAAACAAGTGTTCGCAAAACCGACAATTGGTTACACTTAGGAAAAGGAAAAAAAGTTTCACCAATCAGAAAAAAAACAGAGGTTTATGATGTAGCAGTAATTGGAGGCGGTTTAGCAGGTATTTGTGCAGCCGTTTCGGCAGCTCGCAATGGTTCGAAAGTAGTTTTAATTCAAGACCGTTCTGTTCTTGGGGGGAATAGTTCAAGTGAGATGCATGTGCATGTGCATGGTGCTTCGTATTTACAACCCGAAAATAAACCCGAGCGAGAAACGGGAATTATTGAAGAAATACTTTTACACAATCGTTTTAATAACCCTCAAGAATCTTTCACTGTTTGGGATCATATTTTGTACGATTTTGTTACACGTGAACCGAATATAGTCTTGAAATTAAACACAATGGCAGTTGAAGCTGTCATGTCTGGGTCGAAAATTAAAGAAGCAAAATGTTGGCAGGGAATTACCGAGACAGAATTGACAATAAATGCTAAAATATTTATCGATTGTTCCGGTGATGGTTTATTGGCTGCAAGTGCAGGTGCTGAATACCGTACTGGACGTGAAGGGAAAGCAGAATTTGATGAAAAGTATGCTCCTGATAAACCCGATGGATGGCAAATGGGTGCTACTTTAATGTTAGAAACAAAAGATATGGGAAAACCTACACCTTTTGTTGCTCCGTCATTTACTATAAAGTACGATGCAGAAAATTCGCATCCCCAACGAAATTTTGCAAATTACGACAAAGGTATTTGGTGGATAGAAATAAGTAGCAACAACGATATAATTGGCGAATATGATGATATAAATAAAAAGCTAATGGGTTACACTTACGGTGTTTGGGATTATATAAAAAACTCAGGAAAATTTCCACAAGCTGCTAATCAAGCTATTCAATGGGCACAATCTATCCCCGGTCGTCGCGAATCAAGGCGGTTTATTGGTGATTTCATTTTGTCGGAGAAAGATTTGACGGAACACCGACATTTTGAAGATGCTGTGGCTTATGGAGGTTGGTCGTTGGACGAGCATAACTGGGGTGGTCTAGAAAATTTACAAGATCCACCAAGTTATTTCCATCAGTATTTTAGCAAAATTTACGAAATTCCATATCGCAGTTTGTATTCCAAAAATATCTCAAATTTACTTTTAGCTGGGCGTAATATTAGTCAAACACATATAGCTCTATCGTCAACCCGGGTAATGGGAACATGTGCTTTGGAAGGGCAGGCAGTGGGGACGGCAGCTAATCTTTGCATACAGAAAAATGTTTTGCCACGCGACATTTATAAAAACCACATCAAAGAGTTACAGGAAAATTTATTACGCGATGATGCTTTTATACCCAACCGACCCGCCAATGACGAAAAGGATGTAGCGAAACAAGCTGCTGTGATTTTTGCTTCCTCCACTATGAGTGGCGATGTTAAAAATCTGACAAATGGAATGTCGCGTGATATTGACGGCAAAATCAATCATTGGCAATCGAATGGCTTACCTGCTGAAATTCAAATGGAATGGGAAAAACCGATTGCGTTGTCGAAAGTACTTATAAAATGCGATACAAATTTGAAACGCAATATTATGATGCTCAAAAATTCGTTGAACGATGATGCACATACCAATACAGTCCCCATGGAATTGCTTAAATCGCTTGAATTAGAAGCATTTGTTGATGGAAAATGGAAAAAACTTGGTGCATTTAATAACAATGAAACTCGATTGATCAAATTTAATTTCGATCAAGTGAAAACTACCGCTTTGCGATTAAAAATGACGGAAACCTATGGAGCAAAGAATGTGAAATTATTTGAAATTAGATGTTATGAGTAATGCTAAAGTCAGTGGAACAGTTTAATAAACAATAATTTACTTCAACTACTTATACTGAACCCTAAGTTTAAAAAAACAACGAGAGTCAACAGCAGTTTGATTCTCGTTTTTTTTTAATTAATATTAAATACCCACTTTCTTTGGTAGTTTTTACCCAACATCAGTTCTCTTTCTTCCTACTATTTTTACAACATCATTAAAAGCTGAAAATCACTTTTCTAACCATTTAATAATATTATGCATGAAAAAATTTACTTTTATATCAGTTCTAATCGCTCTACTGTTTTTGGCAGGTAGCGTGAATGCTAAT
Organism: Paludibacter sp.; assembly: GCA_003250325.1. GTDB lineage: Bacteria > Bacteroidota > Bacteroidia > Bacteroidales > Paludibacteraceae > Paludibacter. The sequence goes on along the minus strand of QKGU01000215.1, from coordinate 1,886 downwards.
GCAGAAACGATTACCTTTAACATGACACCAAGCGCAACTTATACTGGAAATGCAAATGCAATAGGTGCAACTTATGTTGAAGCAGGTGTAACCTGTAAAGCTAATAATATTTTTTTAGGTAATCTGGGAGCAGGTTATAACCCTGCAATGCGCCTAGATAAAACTAAAGCTGCCTGTCGATTTTGGAATACAGTAGCTTTACCAGCTGATTTGACCACTATTACAATTACTGCTACAGTGGCTCCACGTGTTTATGTTGGTGGAAATACATTAGTTGGTACTACCGATAGTGAAATTACAAGCACAGCTGTAACAGGTTTTATTAATCCTATTGTACCAACATCTGTGGGAAATGTACATACTTACAATGTTAGTGGTGTTTCGGGAGTGCGCACTTATTTTGCATTAGCTCCAAACGCAGTTGATAATTTAGCAGATATTAAAACGATAGTATTTAATTACTCTACAGCTCCTGCGGTTCCTCAAACTGTAACCTTCAATGCTGGGGCTGGCTTTAGTGCCACAAAAACCCTTACTGGAACAAGCATCACCTTGCCAACAGCAACAGCACCGAATGGTTGGACATTTGCCGGTTGGAGTACATCTGCTGTAGCAAGTACAACTACCGCTCCAACTGTATTGTTAACTGCTGGTGCTATTTATACTCCTGCTATTGATTTAACTCTTTATGCTGTGTATAGTAACTCAGTAACTACTGGTGGCGGTACTACAACACTAACAATCCCAGGAAATCAAACTGCCACAAGTAGTTTATTTACAGTTGGTGGTGTTGCATTTTCAATATTGAACAGCAATAGAACTTCAGCGAATGTTAACGCAAATGGCACCTATGTCATGAGATGTTTTCAAATTACAACATCGGGAGGTTATATTACAACAAATCATAATGTGTGGAATACTTCTGCCATGCCAGGTAATATTACATCAATTGTTCTAACTAGAACAACTAATACCAATACTGTTGTACCTTATATATATGTAAGTACGGAACAATCTCTTGGAACTAATTATGCTACAGGTTCAACTCTTGCAACTCTCTCTAGTAACAATGGGAATGTATTAACTTATAATTTAACTGGAAGTAATACTTATTTTGGAGTGAGAAATATCAATGCAGCAACTCTTGATTTAGCTTCAATCGCTATTACCTATTCCTCCGCAGTTACCACCACCACTTACAATTCAAATCCTGCGTTTACCACCGCAAGTACGGGTAATATTTCAGGTTTGGGGCTAACTTCAACTTCAAATTTAACTGTTGGAAATGGAGTTGAAGTAACTTTAGATGACAATGCAACCTTATTGAATCTGGAAATTCAAGCTGGTGGAAAAGTAACCAACACAAGTGGAAAAACACTAACGGTGAGTAATATTACCATTAATAGTGATGCTACCAATGGCACTGGAACTTATATAGAGACCGATGGTTCTACATTGACTACTGGGGGTACTGCAGTTGTAAATCAATACCTTGGCACTACCCGCAATTGGTATGTTTCTCCACCACTATCGAATGCAAAAGCGACAACAGGATTTACTTATTATCGACGTGATGAAACAGCTGCAACTTGGCCTTCAGTTACGGTAGGTGCTAGTCTTACTCCAGGAACAGGTTATATAGCATTACCTGAAACTGCCGGCACTGCAATTACATTTACAACAGAAAATGGTGGAACCTTGAATACCGGAAATGTACCTGTTACATTAACTAAATCAGGGTCAGGATTTAATTTAATTGGAAACCCATATCCATCGCATTTAACATGGACAGCAGCCTTTGTGAATGATCCTACCAATACAGCTTTAATAGAGCCTACAATTTGGGTTCGCACGAATGCAAAAACAGCAAATAGCGGAGTTGATGC
>QKGU01000172.1 GCA_003250325.1 Paludibacter sp. | reverse complement strand
ACCTTGTTGGTCACGATACGCTTTAAATTGGATTCGACAACTTGCTTCGTCTGGGTATTGCGCAACAAAATTTAGTAAATTCATGCCTTTTCTGATTTGTTTTTACAAAAATAATCAAATTAGGCGAAATAACGGATAATCATAATAATTTTTTATTCCTCTGTGTAACGAACAATGGTTTGAGCTCTATCAGGACCAACTGAAACGATTTTTATTGGTACTTCCAGTTCTTCTTCAAGGAAACTAATGTACGAATTGAACTCTTCAGGGAATTCGTCTTCGCTTTGCATTTTTGTCATGTCGGTTTTCCAGCCCGGAAGTTCCACGTAAACTGGTTCAGCGCCATCGGTTAAATCGAATGGGAACTGATTTACTTCAACGCCATCCACTTTATAAGCCACGCAGGCTTTTATGGTTTCGAAAGCATCCATTACATCACTTTTCATCATGATGAGTTGTGAAACGCCATTGATCATGACAGCATACTTCAGTGCTACCAAATCCACCCAACCACAACGACGCGGACGTCCGGTAACCGAACCGAATTCGTTTCCTATTTTGCGCATTTCGTCTCCCACTTCGTCGAACAATTCGGTAGGGAAAGGACCGCTACCCACGCGGGTGCAATATGCTTTGAAAATTCCGTACACTTCGCCTATGTTACGTGGTGCAACACCGAGTCCGGTACAAGCTCCTGCACAAATGGTATTTGAGGAAGTTACGAATGGGTACGAACCGAAATCGATATCGAGCATTGTGCCCTGAGCACCTTCTGCCAATACTTTTTTCTCGGTTTTCAATGCGTTGTTTACAAAATGTTCGCTGTCGATCAGTTCGAAACGTTTGATACATTCAATGCCTTCCATCCATGCTTTTTCGAGTTCGTCCAGTTCGTATTCGAATTTGTATTGACTCAATATTTCTTTATGGCGGGCAATGGCTGCATTGTATTTTTCTTCAAAATTATGTAGAATGTCTCCTACGCGAACGCCGTTTCGGCTAATTTTGTCGGTGTAAGTTGGGCCGATACCTTTTCCGGTAGTTCCGATTTTGCCACTCCCTTTTGCCGACTCGTAAGCGGCATCAAGCAAGCGGTGAGTAGGAAGAATAAGATGTGCTTTTTTCGAAATTTTCAAACGCTCGGTTAATGGGTGTCCGGTTTGTTCGAGGGCTTCTACTTCTGCTTTGAATAAAGCAGGATCGAGCACTACACCGTTACCGATAATGTTGATTTTATCACCCTGAAAAATTCCCGATGGGATAGAGCGTAAAACAAATTTCTTTCCTCGCCCTGAAAACGAGTAATAAGATCGTAATTAGGGGTAAGTACATCTACTACTTTTCCTTTACCTTCATCCCCCCATTGGAGACCTAATAAGACATCTACTTTCATGTGTTTCCTTAAAAATATGTTATTTAATTATTTATTTTTACTGTTATGTTAGCTTTATAAAGGTCTGAAAATAAAATTTATAGTTTCTTGAAATATGCGATTTTACTTCACTAACTTCACTAACTTTTTACTGTAAACACTACATTACGACCGCATTGTTTTAAGCTCCTCCTTGCATTTGCTGCATAACCCGAACAGATAGAGCGAATAATGCGAGGTTTGAAAATGTGCAAACTGACGGTTTTGAATTGACGTACGTATTTGTTTATCCGAAAATTCTTTCACCTTTCCGCAGTGTGTGCAGATAAGATGATGGTGAGTGGTGGAACCGAATGCTTTTTCGTATTGGGCAAACTGCCCGCCCAACTGATGCTTGATAATCAGTTTGCATTCCTGCAACAAATCGAGAGTGTTGTAAACCGTAGCCAAACTGACACGATAGTCATTTTTCATGGCGTTGTACAGTTTGTCGGCGTTGAAATGTCCTTCATACGAATATATCTGCTGCAATATGGCATATCGTTCCGGCGTTTTCCGGTGATGATGCTTGCGCAAATATTCGGTAAATATTTCTTTTACGTCTTCGTATGAAACTTCTTCTTTCATTTTGATTTAAACTGACCAACAAAAATACAACATTTACAGTATTTAATGTTATAAAATATCCAAAAATAATATTTCCTGCTTTACTTCTGCCGAAATATGTTGCTGCGAGCGGCTTGCGCTTTCTGGAAAATTTTCCAGCTTTTGCTGTATGAAAAGCACTGTTTCCTTGTCCTTACGACAAAAGCGGCTTAAGCAAAGCGCAATCGATTTGTATAGCGGAAGATTTTCAGTGTCTGACAGGCTGAATCCACTTTCAATGCAAATATTAATTTCTTCTGAGTTTAGTTTGGCAAAGATGCGTGCAGCAAGCGTAAATCCGGTAGTTTGCAACCAGATATTTTCTGAACCTATGCAATCAATGACTAATTTATTCGAAAAATCAAGCTTGCTAAGGACATTCATTGACGCCAGTTCGATGATTTCAGTTTGATTGAACTCTTTTATCCATTCCAATGTTGAGTTATACGTCAATTTTTCAATCGGTTCGATGAGCATGGCTAAAATCATTGTTTCGCGAATGCCAAGACTCCAAAGCCGTTGCGCCAGATCGTGATTTTTTTCATATTCGGCGGCAATCTCTTTCAAGCGAGGAACAGAAACTCCGTAGTTATTTTTGTAAATGATGCCACTGTTTCTCATTTGTTCGGATACAATTCCGTTCATCGAAAGGCGGATTTTTCGCTTTATTTCGGCAATTGTAGAGTCAAGTTCGGGGTTTGATATGTAATATTTCATATAAATGTCAGTTCTTAAATGTTGATAGTTACCATTTTGCGAAATTAGCTTCAATTTTCAAAAAAAATAGTTGCACAGAACCAAATGCTGTATTATCTTTGCACACGCAAAAACACGGTGATTATAGCTCAGTTGGTTAGAGCGTCGGATTGTGGTTCCGAAGGTCGCGGGTTCGAGCCCCGTTTTTCACCCTGAATTATTATTTAAAAAGGAAGAACTAATCAGTTCTTCCTTTTTTGTTTTATATTTCCCTGTTCCTGAGTGTTCTTGTCCACCATATCGGTAGCACGATACAAGTCAACAAAATCGTAACCTGCTTTCGAAAGTTCGATTAACAGCGAATATAATCGTGGATAAAATTTATCCGGACGTTTCGTGTCTGTTCCCAAATGGAATAAAAGAATATACCCGTTCAGACCTTCTTTCGATTCTACCTGAATGATTTTATTGTAAATTTCGATACTCGAAAAATAATTTGCCCGCATTTCGGGAGTTGTATTGTCGTAGTTCGAGAGTGTGCCCGGTGTATAATTTATCAAATGCATTCCCACTTCTTTCGTCCATTTACTGATGCTGTCGTTGTACCATTCGTATGGAGGCAAAAAGAAAGGCGTATCTTTTTTCTTGATGTCGAATTTTTCCATGGCAGAATAGTTGGCTTTTAAATCGCTCAGGAACGAAGCTTTATCTACAAACATAGAGTCGCGGTTTTGCCACGAACTGTAAAGCAAGTGTCTGTTGGAGTTAGCTCCCAAATAATGTCCGTCTTTTTGCAACCCTTTTATGATTTTTGCGAATTTCTTGTTTTTGTAAAAATCACCAGTAAAAAAGAACGAAGCTTTAATGTTTAGCTTTTTCAGCGTTTTACTTATTTCTTTGTAACCGTCGGCATATTCGTGTCCGGCAAAAACGAGCGAAATCTGTTTTTTCTGGTTGTTCGTTCTGGTGATTCCACCGAAATCATATTTATTTTTATCCGATGTTTTTTCGGGAGTTCCATCTTTTTGTTTTCCCGAGAGAAGATAGGTTAATGAAGCTGTGCCATCTAATGTTGGTCGATTCGTTGAAAAATCGGTAGTCTTGTCGTTATAAACTCCCCAATCCGATTGGAATCGTTCGTTTTCTTCATCTACATTCAGTTCTGTTTTTGTCAGTTTTTCGAAAACGCTTTTTTGTACGGGACCGTTAATTAATCCGCCTTTGCCTGAATTTTCATTCTGCAATCCGAAAAGATGCTTGGGAGTCTTTCCATATTCCGGTAATCCGCTTATCATGCATGTTCCCCATGGGTTTCGTCCAAAAAGCCAGTCGACAAGTGATGTCTCCATGTCTAAATACGTGGAATCGCCGGTGATTGTTCTGTACAAACGGCATTGAGTGGCTAAAGCGGTGACCAGATTATTAGAACCCTGAATCATTGGAACGCCAATATTGAATGTATTTTCCTTTGCCTGAAGATTCATTCTTTGGATGCCGTTAATCATGTTTTGCAAAAACTCTTTTTGATACCGCGGATTTTCTACGTTTGCCAGCATGTAATGTCCGGGATTAATAAACGGAAACCACTGATAATAGCTGGCAGTATCGGAACAAAGCCATGGCGTGATAGGTTCCATTCGTCCGTAACCGGCAGCATCTCTCAGAAAGTTTCCTTTGTATGTCAGTCGGTAAAGCTGGGTGGCAGCCAGCTCCATGTCATCCGTCCAGTTATCTTCTTTAAAGAAAATGCCCGAACTGTCAGGGATGCTCTGACAAACACCCGGATTGCTTTGTCCCAGTTCGTATGCTTCAAACGCTTTCTTTGTTAGTGAGTCAGCGTATGACGGATTAATCGGTGTAAAAACATTAGCTCCCATGGCGAATGCCGAAGCATATTTTCCTGCCAGCGAAGCCAATCCGGTTGAGCTGTTCTTAATGTTCAAACCGTTTTCCTGAGGTTTTCCTGTAGCTAAATATACCGAGCGTACTTTGCTGTTTTTTTGTTCTTTCTCAGTTTGCAGAAACAACGAGTCTTTTTGCGGATACATTTTCAACAACCAGTCCAATCCCCATTTTGCTTCATCCAGAATGTCGGGAATATTATTCGGCTTTTTCTTTCCCTGTGAGTTATATTCATCGGCAAAAGCGGTAGGGTTGAGTTGATAAGCAAACAACATTTGAAAAACCGCATTTGCTGTTGTTGCTCCGTATTGTGTGTAGTCGGCATTTTCGCTCCAACCGCCCTGAATGTTTATTGTTTTCGGTTGCGGTTTGAGTACAACTTCGGGTGCTGTCGTTTTTTTGCTTTTTACAGGTGACTTTTTTTTGTCAGGTATAATCGACTCGATCGGAAGAATGTCTGCAGTTTTTTCGCCAGTGGTTATAATTCCGATCGGTTTAATAAGCGTAGAATCGTTTAATATTCTGCTCTTACGAATATAATTCAACAGAAAATCGGCTGTACCCAGATAAACATTTTTATTGATGTAAATGGTTGGCGAGTAAATAAGTCCGGCTTTGATATAGAAAGCTCCCTGCATGTGGAAGTCGGAAAAGTCAAGGATATACGTATTTTTGAAATTCAGAAATTCACCTTTGGGTGCTATGCTCGAAAAAACGCCAAGTTCCTCGTTTGTGAGTGCATCGTGAATGCTGAATTGAGTGATAGTGCGTGGTGTTTCGCTTATAAATACCGCTTTTTTTTGAGAGGCAGGCAAATATCCTAATTGGTTTATACGTATCCAGGCATCGATGCCATAAGAATACATACTTATGCATAAAATAGACAATAATAAAAAAACGATCCTTTTTGACATGAATTTCAGGCTTTTTTTGCAAATGTAGCTCAAATTATCGAAAAAGCAAATGAAAAATTATTGAGAAAAAAATATTACTTTTGTGCCTGATTTTATTTTATCAACTTACCATATAACTAAAAAGAAATGAAAGTATTAAAATTCGGTGGAACGTCTGTTGGCTCAGCTGCCCGCATGAAAGACGTAGCAAAACTGATTTGTGATGGTGAACAAAAAATTGTTGTTTTGTCGGCAATGTCGGGCACAACAAACAGTCTGGTTGAAATATCCGATTATTTATATAAAAATAATACAGCCGGCGCATTGGAAAGAATTAATGCATTGGAACAGAAGTATTATGATGTGGTAGAAGAACTTTATTCGACAACAGAATATAAAACGCAATCGAAAGAAATTCTAAAATCGCATTTCGATTATTTACGTTCTTTCTCAAAATCTGTTTTTACCTTATTCGAAGAAAAAGCAATTTTGGCCGAAGGTGAATTGCTTTCGACCAATATGTTTCACTTGTATTTGAAAGAAACCGGCGAAAACAGCGCATTGCTTCCAGCATTGGACTATATGCGAATTGATAAAAACGCTGAACCGGATACTGCATATATTGCCGAAAATCTGGCAAAACAACTTGAATTGCAACCTGACAAAATGCTTTACATTACGCAGGGCTTTATTTGCCGTAATTTCTATGGCGAGGTTGACAACCTGCAACGTGGCGGAAGCGATTATTCGGCTTCGTTGGTGGGTGCGGCTGTAAAAGCTTCCGAAATTCAGATTTGGACGGACATTGATGGAATGCACAATAACGATCCACGTTTTGTGGAAGGAACAAAACCGGTTCCTGTTCTTCATTTCGAAGAAGCTGCGGAGTTGGCTTACTTTGGTGC
>QKGU01000255.1 GCA_003250325.1 Paludibacter sp. | reverse complement strand
CATCCCTCTATTGCTTTATCAGACTATGTAAGAGACATAAAAACAGCCACTTCTATTTGGCTTAAAGAATTTGGAAAGTTTCCTAAATTTGAGGGTTGGAGTGATGGCTATTCTGCTTTTACTTATGCTTATAGAGACAAAGAAATGATTGTGAACTACATTAAAAATCAACGAGAACATCACAAGACAATTACCTTTGAAGAAGAATTAAAAAAGTTATTGATAGAACATGGAATTCAATTAATGAGAAATTCTTTCCATGATTGATATTCACCCCCTTCGGGGCTGAGGTAGTTGAGTTCATGCTATCCTCCGGTTGTACCTGAGGTTATTAATATTCAATCCTTTCAGGATAAAAAAAATAGATTAAGATAATTAAAACGATAGTATTTGAAAGATATCCCGAAGGAATTAAATATAAATAACCGTGGGTGAAACCCACGAATAAGGAACAAAACAAACACAGCAGCCACAAAGTGGTTGAACACCATACAAAAAAGATAAAATGACTTTACGCACTGTAAATGTAACCCGCTATATCACTCCTTTGCGCGAAGGAGGCTCACTGCCCGCATTAGCCGAAGCTGATGACGACTTTAAATATGTCGTTAAGTTTCGTGGTTCGGGACATGGAACAAAAATGCTGATTTCCGAACTGATTGGTGGTGTCGTAGCAAAATTATTGAATTTACGCGTTCCTGAATTGGTTTTCGTGCAACTTGACGAAGGTTTCGGTCAAACCGAGGGCGACGAAGAAATTCAGGATCTATTACAAGGCAGCAGAGGTTTGAATCTCGGTCTTCATTTTCTTTCCGGCGCACTCACCTACGATCCGGTAGCAACAAAAATCGATGGACTAACCGCTTCTATGATTGTTTGGATGGATGCATTTCTAACAAATGTGGATCGCACCGTGAAAAACACGAACATGCTGATGTGGCACAAAGAGTTATGGTTAATCGATCATGGTGCAACATTGTATTTTCATCATTCATGGACAAATCACATGAAACAAGCATTGACTCCATTTGCCCTGATTAAAGATCATGTACTGCTGCGTTTTGCCGATCAGCTTGAGCAAGCAGATATAGAATGTAAGAAAATCCTTACAGAAAAAGTTATTCGGGAAATTGTGGATATGATTCCCGATGAATTTGCCAACTGGACAGAAAACGGTGAAACTCCTGAAAGCATCCGCGAAATCTATTTCGAGTTCCTTACCGAACGATTAAAAAATTCAACACTATTTTTAAATGAGGCACTCAATGCAAGGAAAAAACTTATATGAATACGCTGTGATTCGTGTTTTACCTAAAGTAGAGCGCGAAGAATTTATCAATATTGGCATTATTTTGTTCTCAAAAAGAGCAAAATATATCCGTATGTTATACCAAATCAATCAAAAAAGATTGAGTGCCTTTTCAACGGAAATTGATTCCGATTTACTTAAAGACACTCTCCTTTCTTTCGACAAAATTTGCAAAGGTGAATCCGCCGGTGGCGAAATTGCGTTGTTTGATATTCCTGAACGTTTCCGCTGGCTTACAGCTGTACGCAGTTCGTGCGTGCAAACTTCGCGTCCGCATCCGGGATATGCGGAAAATCTTGACAAGGAAATTGAAAAACTTTTTGAAGAACTGGTTTTATAAAATTTATCTGACAATCAGTTTTTTCGAAAAAGCTTTTCCTTTTATTTCGGCTACCACAATGTACATTCCCGGGTTATATCTCGTCAGATCAATCCGATATGACTTTTCTTCGACAGAAAGCTGGTTTAACAACAAACCGGAGAAATTAAATATTCTTATACTCGAAATATCCTTATTCGATTTTACCAACACATCATTTTTAGCCGGATTCGGACTGAGACTCAAAAGTTCGAGTTGTTCTGGATCAGTATTCACATCATTTATACCGTTCAAAGTTCCAACTTTCAGATTTACAACATTCGATTTCGATAAACTTTGTCCATCAAAAATTGAATACATAAACGAATCATCACCGCTATAACCACTTTGAGATGTATAAGTAAATGAACCATCGGCATTCAGTTCAAGATAACCGTGTTTTGGTGCAGCATCAAGTACTGCAATCATTAGTTGGCCGTCCGGGTCGAAATCATTTTTCAAAACTCCATCAGAAGCAGGGATATTTACCGGATAAGTTTTGTCTATCAAATCAAAGCTATCGGGCACTGCAATAGCCGGACTATTGAAGTTTTGCAATTGATCGTAAGCACTCCAATACGAAGTTTTAAATTGTTGTACGACATCCTCATCCTTCACTGTCGTCCAAGTATTCCACGTGTATCGATTGTCGGTCGTATACATTTTATTTTTGTACTGAATGCTCACCGCAATTCCATCCGAAACACGATTCTCTGCTTCGGGAGTTGTTTTATCATCGTGAAAAACCTTCATTTGTGATGGATCGATAAATTGTAACAAAGTCCACGGCAGGCGGATTCGAATTTTATCATTGTAAATGGTCACCGCATCTTTTGACGATTCTGGTTGGTAACTATGATTTAGCTTCAGTGCTCCAATATATTGCACATCCTCATCTCCTGCATTATTTTTCCACCGAACGATATTCCATGGCGCGCCATCTGTTACTGTCGATTGCCACATCTGTTTATCGGTTGTGATTTGATGATACAATCCGAACAAATCGTAAGCTTCAGTCACAAATAAATTTGCCGACGATTGAGTAATATGCAATGCAAATTCCGAACGGGTTGGTAATGTCATCCCGGTTGGCAATATCGATTCACCCAGATTTGAGTCATAAGTATCGAATGCTATCCAACAATCACCCAAAATGTCCATCGGCTGTTTTAGACCAACTTCCAGTTCGAAATAAGCGTAACCGGATTTCACGTTCAAATACGACAAATCATCAGCTGTATCAAACGTTTTCCACCGTTCAAAATTATTGTTCTTCACAAACTTTATCAATCCAAAGTTTTGTTCAGCAGCAGTCACATTGTGCCAAAGTGGTCGGTTCATTGAATCAATCGCATCGGTTATCCATGTTCTTTTAAACCACTCGTCCATCCACGAAAACTGAATGCCACCACCTGTTTTTGCTTTTTGTAGCGTTTGGAGCAACCTCATATTCACGTCTCCCTGATCTCTTTCATCAAATCCACCGTGATTCATCCCCGACGAAGCATAATGGGCAACACCCCAACTCGACGGAACTCCAAACTCGGCAATGATCAATGGAAATTTTTTGTAATGGTTTTTCAAATCGGTAAGATAGCCGAGATAACTGTTAGGTCCGTAGTTATCGGAATAAGTCATATAAACCGGATCTTTCCCAATAAAATCGGGATAATACGGATAAGCGTGATAACTGATAAAAAGTCCGGCAGGAGCATCTTTCAATTCTATTTTCGACAAATCGACCGATGCAGTATCTTCGTCTCTGTTTGGTTCGCTTAAATGAATAATTGGATCGAGAGTAGGCCACGATGAAGCACTCACAGGTCGCTCTGTGTTATAATGATTACGTTCGTATTTTATGGTATAATCAAGATTAGAAGTCAACCATGCTTCGGTAGCCCTGCTATCTGTTATAGAAAAATGATCTCCATCGAACTGAGTAAGTTCTGGATGAGCCTGATTCGTCACTAAAACTTCACCCGGAGCTATTTCGCGCCCGATAATGTAGGCCATATTCCAGCGCGAAACATCAGCGGTATAATTTCCAAAAGCTTTCCCGTAACGTTGTCCTAAGATTTTATTGCCATGTAAACAGTCGATATTTTCTTCTATCTCGGCACGAAACGTATCGGTTTGCAACACTAAATCTTTATTGGCACCCGCTTCCACCTCATTTAGCCAGACACCCTGAATAAAAAACAACGGATGCTGCGGATGAGCAGTATTGTAGTCGTACAACTGTTCGTAGAAATGAGGATAATGCAATGTATAAATCCTAATACAATTGAACCCGGCATCTTTAATTTGCGAAAACCACAATTGATATTGCTCCGGAGTAGCTTCCAATTCTCCCGGACTAGTGCCGGGTTTGGCTATTCCTAAATTGACCCCTTTCATAAAAAAAGGAATATAAGTCTTACCGTTCCAGATTGTAAGTTGTGTACTGTCCACCGAGAATGGAGGATTTGCCTGAGTTTGCCCGAAAACGGATATCAGGCAAAAGGTGATAGTGAAAAACAGAAGGTGTAATTTTCTTTTCATTTATATTTTCTATATTATTGTAATACAATGAACATGGGTATATTGTTCATTTATTTTTACAATAAATCTTGTATTTTTTTGAAAAATGTTCAGATTGTCAAAAATAACACTTCAAATTGATAATTCATATAAATTTCACATTTTGTAAAATTATTTTCATACTTATTAAATCTGTGTTTTAGGTAGTTGTAAGGATTTAAAGACAGAAAATCCAAAAAAGAAGAAATATGTTTTTGAGATTCCAAAAAAGGATGTATCTTTGCAACGCTTTTAGAGAAAGGTATTACAATCCGAATACATATTCGGGCGTTTAGCTCAGCTGGTTCAGAGCATCTGCCTTACAAGCAGAGGGTCGGCGGTTCGAATCCGTCAACGCCCACTTTTAATTGAGAAACACACATTTTTCGGGCGTTTAGCTCAGCTGGTTCAGAGCATCTGCCTTACAAGCAGAGGGTCGGCGGTTCGAATCCGTCAACGCCCACCCGAAAATTTAGAGGTCAGCAATTTTTGCATGACCTTTTTTAATTTTAAAGTAAGTTCTTTATAATACTGATTATTTTTACCCACTGCATTCGTTTGAGAAGATAAATGCAACAAGAAAAAATGAAGTAAACATCTAACCACATTAGATTACAAAAAAACAATGGGAAATATCGTAGCAATAGTAGGTCGTCCAAACGTAGGCAAATCGACCTTATTTAACCGGCTCACCAAATCGCGCAGAGCCATAGTAAATGAAGAAGCAGGCACCACCCGCGACCGTCAATACGGCAAATCGGAATGGGAAGGCCGTGAATTTTCAATCATCGACACCGGAGGTTGGGTTATCAACTCGGACGATGTATTCGAAGGTGAAATAAAACGCCATGTAACGTTGGCCATCGAAGAAGCGGATATTATCGTCTTCATGGTCGATATACAGAACGGAATCACCGATTACGATCTGGAGGTTGCACAAATTCTCCGCGGCATAAAAAAACCGGTTTTACTTACCTCAAACAAAGCCGACACTTTCGAATGGCAATATCAACTTGCAGAATTTTACAAGCTCGGACTTGGCGAACCTTTCATGATTTCAGCTATCAACGGACTTGGAACCGGTGATTTTCTGGATAAACTTATCTCCTATTTTAAATCGGACTACACAGAAGATATCGAAGAGGAACTTCCGCGCTTTGCTGTTGTCGGTCGTCCTAATGCAGGAAAATCATCCATTATCAATGCATTTATCGGAGAAGAACGCACTATCGTAACCGACATTGCCGGAACAACCCGCGATTCCATTTATACACGATTCAATAAGTTCGGACACGATTTTTATTTGGTCGATACTGCCGGAATTCGTAAAAAAGCCAAAGTAAACGAAGATTTGGAATACTACTCAGTTGTACGTTCCATTCGTGCGATTGAAAACTGCGATGTCTGCATTTTAATGATAGACGCTACCCGTGGCCTCGAAAGCCAGGATTTGAACATTTTCTCGTTGATACAGAAAAACAAAAAAGGATTGGTGGTTTGTGTCAACAAATGGGATTTGATTGAGAACAAAGAAAACAACGACGTAAAAAACTTCGAGAAAAGCATTCGCGAACGCCTCGCTCCTTTCGTTGATTTCCCTATTATTTTTACTTCAGCAGTCACCAAACAACGTATTTTGAAAGTATTGGAAACCGCTGTAAAAGTTTACGAAAACAAAGAACGTAAAATTGCCACTGCAAAACTGAACGAGTTTCTGCTTCCGCAGATAGAAAACTATCCTCCACCTGCTTTAAAAGGGAAATATATCAAAATAAAGTACGTAACTCAATTACCAAATACGGCCGTTCCTACATTCCTGTTTTTTGCGAATCTACCACAATATGTAAAAGAACCATATCGCCGTTTCCTTGAAAACAAGATACGTGCAAAATACGAATTTACCGGAACTCCTATACAGATTTTTATCCGTCAGAAATAACAATAAATTTATTTCAAATAAAAACTCCCGACACAATTCAGATTGTATCGGGAGTTCTATTTTAAACAAGAATATAACTTCTGTTATTTTCTATACAATTTTCTTCATAGCTGTCATAGCTGCGCGAAGTTCTGCACCACAAACTTCAATTGAGTGGTTACGGATAGCTGCATTTACTTTTACCAACTCGAAGTTATCCACGTGAGCTGATATTCCGTCGTTATAGTTTTTGCCGATTACGTTTGTTTCAATTTTGGTCATAAAATCAGCCAAAAGTGGTTTACAAGCATGATCAAACAAGTAGCAACCGTATTCTGCAGTATCGGAAATCACACGGTTCATTTCGAACAATTTTTTGCGGGCAATAGTATTTGCGATAAGTGGAGTTTCGTGCAACGATTCGTAATAAGCCGACTCATTTTTGATACCAGAACAAGTCATAGTTTCGTAAGCCAACTCAACACCCGATTTTACGAAAGCTACCATTAGTGTTGCATTGTCGAAATATTCCTGCTCTGTGATTTCCATATTTCCGGCGGGAGTTTTTTCGAAAGCAGTTTCGCCTGTTGCAGCACGCCAGGTCAACAATTTTTTGTCACCAGCCGCCCAGTCTTCCATCATTGTTTTTGAGAATTCGCCTGACAAAATATCATCCATGTGCTTGATAAACAACGGACGCATAATATCTTTCAATTCTTCAGAAAGTTTGAAAGCTTCGATTTTTGCAGGATTCGACAAACGATCCATCATGTTTGTGATACCACCGATTTTCAACGCTTCGGTGATCACTTCCCAACCGTATTGAACCAGTTTTGAAGCATATGCAGCATCGATTCCTTTTTCGATCATTTTGTTGAAAGAAAGAATTGAACCTGTTTGCAACAAGCCGCAAAGAATAGTTTGCTCACCCATCAAATCCGATTTTACTTCAGCCACAAATGATGACATCAACACTCCGGCTTTGTGACCTCCTGTACCTACACAATATGCTTTTGCAATTTCCAAACCATCACCGTTAGGATCGTTATCAGAGTGCACAGCAATCAATGTTGGAACACCAAACCCACGAAGATATTCGGCACGAACTTCCGAAGCAGGAGATTTAGGAGCAATCATAACCACAGTAATGTCTTTACGAATCTGAGTTCCTTCCTCAACGATATTAAAGCCGTGAGAATACGACAAGCAAGCGCCTTGTTTCATCAATGGAACTACCGCGTTGACAACTGAAGTATGTTGTTTGTCCGGAGCAAGATTCGAAACTAAATCGGCAGTTGGAATCAACTCTTCGAAAGTTCCTACATTAAAACCGTTTTCAGTTGCGTTTACGAACGAAGCACGTTTGTTTTCGATAGCTTCTTTACGCAATGCGTAAGATACGTCTAAACCGCTGTCGCGCATATTCTGACCCTGAGCCAAACCTTGTGCACCACAACCGATAATAACGATTTTTTTACCAATCAATTTCTTAACTCCATCAGCGAATTCGCTGCTTTGCATAAAATCACATTTTCCCAACTCCTGAACTTTCAGACGATGTGGAAGTGAACTGAAATAATTTGCCATTTTTTTAATTTTTAAAACGTCAACGGAATGATTTATTATCCGCTAATTATTACCAACTTGGTTTATATAAGTTAATTATTTATTTCATCAAAAAGAACTCTTGCTCTGCAAGAGATTTTTTCGCCATTCTTAATTTCAAAACGAAAATCGTTTTCTGAGATTTCATTTCCAACAATGGAAACTTCATCTCCAAACAACATCTCGTTCATATAATTTATTTCGAAGCGTTTAATCGATTTTGTCCTATACGTTTCCAAAGAAAAACAGTCGCTTACCCAATCGATATAACGAACACTGTTCACATGCTGATTAATATCGATATCGCTGTATTTTACTTTGAAACAATCAATCGTTTCTCCGTCTACGCTCTGGATTTTTATAGGTTGCTCAATCGCTCCTTTAATTCCGGTTGCAAACTGGTGAATTCCATCCAGACTTAGTAAATCTTTTGCACGACGGGTTTTAATGTCCAGCATTGCCCATACGGAACGCGCATGTCCGATAATTTCATTTTGATCGTTCGTAATCCTAAAATTACGTGTGGTGCTTGCTCTGCCAACACCTTCGATCCAGGTCTCTACATGAATCGTTTCATATTGTTCAGGAAAATGAATCATTTCAACCGCAAACCGCAACAACACCCAAGAGCTATTTATCTTATTTAAATTCCGAATACCAAATCCGTTGTCATCAGCATTGTAACCTGCAGTTGTCATCAATATATCAACCACAGCGCCCAATGTAGCTCTAAACTGAAAATCCACACTCTGTGGTTGAATTTTAAATGAATAAGTTTTGCTATGTGACATTAAAATTCTCCCTTATAACAAAGATTAAGCTTCCTGTTCAAATTTTTTCTGTATATTTTCGAGCATATCACTTAATCGTTCCACTTTCGAACGGGTAATAGCCACACGACCAGAACGAATAAATTGCAACACACCTACCGATTCGCTAAGTTCTTCGAACAATTGTTGAGTCTCGGAATAGTGACCAGTTTTCTCGAACACCACAAAATTTTCATTCATTTCCAGAATATGGATATGGTGATTTCGGATTAACGTTTCAATGGTGTTTAAAGCCAACAATTTATCAGTAGCAATCTTATATAAAGCAATTTCCTGAAACACCAACTCTTCATCCGAATTGTAATAAGCTTTCAGAATATCCACTCTTTTATCAATCTGCTGCACCACTTTTCTCACAGTTTCTTCAGCAGCATACAAAGTAATCGTAAATTTGTGAATTCCGCTAATAGCAGATGGAGAAACAGAAAGTGTTTCGATATTCAATGCCCGACGGGTAAAAATAATGGTGATTTGTCCCAATAAACCGACAGTATTTTCTGAGAAAATAGTAATCGTATATAATTTATTTTCCATGATTTAATCTCCTAATAAAATATTTGTTACACTTGCTCCGGCCGGAATCATCGGAAATACCATCCCTTTCTTTTCCACATTTACAACCAACAAATAAGGTTTATCGTCCTTCAGCATATCGGCAATAGCCGCATCTAAATCTTCTCTTTTTTGTACTTCAGTTCCTGCTATGTGGTAAGCTTTTGCAATCGCAATAAAATCAGGATTCAACATATTTGTAAACGAATAACGTTCGTCGAAGAACATCTCCTGCCACTGACGCACCATTCCAAGGAAATGATTGTTGAGAATGATCATTTTCACACCAATCTGCTCCTGCATAATGGTTCCAAGTTCCTGAATCGTCATTTGGAAACCTCCGTCACCACTAAACATACAAACAGTACGTTCAGGAGCACCCATTTTAGCGCCTATAGCTGCCGGAATTCCAAATCCCATGGTACCTAAACCGCCTGAAGTAACCATACTTCTTGTTTGCTTGAAATTAAAGTAGCGGGCAGCCATCATTTGGTTCTGACCCACATCGGTTACCAGAATAGCTTCATTATCAGTAGCTTCGGAAACTCTTCTGATTACTTCACCCATGGTTATTTCGCCATTTTCAGGGTGAACCTCACGTTTAATAACTTTATCAAATTCCAACTTTTGAAATTCACTAAACGATTCAATCCATTCAGTATGTTTTGCAGAATTTACTTTTGCAGTAAGAGCAGGCAATGTTTCTTTGGCAGTTCCCAAAACAGGAGCATCAGGTTTTACATTTTTACCCAATTCAGCAGCATCAATATCAAGATGAATAATCTTTGCCTGTTTTGCATAAGTATTCAAATCACCGGTTACGCGGTCATCGAAACGCATACCAATGGCAATCAGCACATCGCATTCGTTTGTTTTCATATTTGGAGCCACATTTCCATGCATTCCAAGAAAACCTTTGTTTAACGAAAAATCCGATGGCATTGCCGAAGCTCCTAACAAAGTCCAGGCAGCAGGAATATCCGCTTTTTCCAAAAACTCTTTCAATTCAGCTTCCGCATTTGCCAACACAACTCCTTGTCCAACTAAAGCAAATGGTTTTTTTGCCGAATTGATTAATGCAGCAGCATCTTCAATCTGACCTGGATTTACTTCCGGAATTGGAATATAACTACGAATAAATTGACACGGTTTATAATCAAATTCTACTTGTTGAACCTGTGCACTTTTTGCAAAGTCGATTACTACAGGACCGGGACGACCACTGCGCGCAATATAAAAGGCACGCGCTACTGCCCAGGCAATATCTTCAGCACGACGAATCTGATAAGCCCATTTTGTAATTGGCTGGGTAATACCCACCACATCTATTTCCTGAAAAGCATCTGTTCCTAACAACGGGCTGGCAACCTGTCCGGTAATAACTACCATTGGCGTACTATCCAACATGGCATCACCAATTCCGGTGATAGCATTTGTTGCAGCCGGCCCTGAAGTAACCAAACAAACGCCAACTTTTCCTGAAACCCGCGCATAACCTTGTGCTGCATGTGCAGCTCCCTGTTCGTGACGGGTAAGTATATGATTTAAATCCTTATCATAATCAAACAATGCATCAAAAACGGGCATAATTGCGCCCCCTGGATAGCCAAAAATGGTATCAACACCTTCAGCAACTAACGCCCGCATAAATGCTTCGGCTCCTGTGATTTTAGTTATTGTTTCCATATATTTTAAAGTATGAGCGACAAATTTTGAGCTGCAAAAGTAGAAGCTTTTTGCAAATCTGCTCTCAACATGCTTTTTAAATTATTTTATTCTTTCTAAAAAAGCGAAGGGACATTCTCACCTCCAGCGAATTAAATGACTCTTACTGCACCTTTATCAGCCGAGCTTACCATACTTGCATAGGCCTGAAGTGCTTTCGAGACGACTCGATTTCTGTCTTTTGGTTTAAATGCATCTTTTCCACGTGCCAACTCGGCATCGCGACGCAAATTCAATTCTTCTTCAGTTAGTTTTACATTGATCGAACGATTTGGAATATCAATTTCGATAATATCGCCATCCTGAAGTAATCCAATGTTTCCTCCTGCCGCAGCTTCCGGTGAAACATGACCAATTGACAATCCTGAAGTTCCTCCTGAAAAACGTCCATCGGTAATCAAAGCACACTCTTTTCCCAAATGTTTTGATTTAATATATGAAGTTGGATAAAGCATTTCCTGCATTCCAGGACCTCCCTTTGGACCTTCGTGTGTAATCACCACTACATCACCCGAAACAACTTTGCCTCCTAAAATTCCGTCACAAGCAGCATCCTGCGAAGTGAAAACTTTTGCCGGACCGCTGAATTTCCAAATGCTTTCATCCACACCGGCTGTTTTTATCACACAACCATCCTGAGCAATATTTCCTTTCAAAATAGCCAAACCGCCATCTTTGGTGTAAGCGTTTTCCATATCGCGAATACATCCACCAACCCGATCAGTGTCCAGTTCTCCATAATTTACATTTTGTGAACCCATCACCAGATTAAACTTGTGAGCTGGAGCACTTTTGTATATATCAATTGCTTTTTCAATTACCTTGGCACTTGTAATATCATAATTTTCAATTGCTTCTCCTAAAGTCAATCCATCCACACGAAGAGCTGATTTATGTAGTAAACCACCTTTACTTAGCTCGGTAAGAATTCCAAGAATACCGCCGGCACGATTCACATCCTGAATATGATATTTTTGAGTATTAGGAGCAACTTTACATAAACATGGAGTGTGCTTAGAAAGTTCATCGATATCATCCATTGTGAAATTCACTCCGGCTTCGTTAGCAATTGCCAAAATGTGTAAAACTGTATTTGTAGAACCTCCCATCGCAATATCTAAAGTCATTGCATTTTGGAAGGCTTCGCGTGTAGCAATAGAAAGAGGCAACACACTTTCGTCGCCATCGCGGTAGTATTTATAAGCATTTTCAACAATCAAGCGGGCAGCATCGACAAAAAGTTGCGAACGATTGGCATGAGTGGCAACAATTGTTCCGTTTCCCGGTAAAGCGAGCCCGATTGCTTCATTCAGACAGTTCATCGAATTGGCAGTAAACATTCCCGAACATGAACCACAGGTTGGACATGCGGCACTTTCAACACGAGCTACCTGATAATCTGACACGCTTGCATCAGCTGATTGAACCATTGCATCAATCAAATCCAAATGTTTTCCGTCCAGCTCTCCGGCTTCCATCGGCCCTCCCGAAACAAAAACGGTAGGGATATTCAATCGCATGGCTGCAATCAGCATTCCAGGAGTAATTTTATCGCAATTGCTGATACAAACCATGGCATCGGCCTTGTGTGCATTCACCATATATTCCACACTGTCGGCGATCAAGTCACGAGAAGGAAGCGAGTAAAGCATTCCATCGTGTCCCATGGCAATTCCATCGTCGATAGCAATGGTATTAAATTCGGCTGCAAAACAACCCAGACTTTCTATTTCAGCTTTAACTTTTTGTCCAATTAAATGCAAATGAGCATGTCCCGGAACAAATTGTGTAAATGAATTTACTATTGCAACAATGGGTTTTCCCATCTGATTATCTTTCATCCCATTGGCCCGCCATAGCGACCTTGCTCCCGCCATTCGGCGTCCCTGTGTACTGGTAGCACTTCGTAATTCTGTTTTCATAATGCATCTGATAACTTTTATCTCTAAAAAAAGTTCCCGTGGGAGTTTCTTTCTTCAAAATAAAAATCTTATTTAATGATCGTTTCTGTTGTTTCAAATCCCTCTTCTTTTTACGGATTTTAGGGATAATAAAAAACCTTTCTCCGTTATGGTGAGAAAGGTTTTTTCAGTATGTTCACATACAATTAGACTATACAACCCCTCACCTCTGATTTTTGACCAAAAGCACGACGAGGACTAGAATAGTATAAATGCGTTGAAAAATCATATACTTTATTTTGGTTGCAAAGATAAGCTAAGAATTTTAAACTACAAATAGTTTGGAAGAAAAAAATCAGTTTTTTATTCAATTTGAAAGATAGAAGCCACATTTTATAAAAAAATTACAATCAAAATTGCAACTATGAGGATTCGAATTAGCAGGCGTACTAATTTTATTCTTCAGGGATCTGAAAGATATTGACACCTTCGTAAAAAGTTACAAAAAAACAAAAGGATTGTCTGATATAAAAAACTTTATGTTATCTCCTTACGAACTCCCACCAGCACTATATTTATCAATTAAATTTAGTTGCGAATTTTATACAAGGAAATTAAAATTGTACTTTTGTGACAAATTTGAAAATTTATTCATTTTAATCAAATAATTGAAATAATTTAAACACAAATATGACAAAAATAGGAACAACGCTGTCGTCGGTAGGTAAAAAAGCTTTATTGTGTGGCTCGGGAGAGTTGGGAAAAGAAGTAGCAATTGAACTGCAGCGCTACGGAATAGAAGTGGTCGCGTTGGATAAATATGCAAATGCACCTGCCATGCAAATCGCACACCGCTCATATGTATTTTCGATGCTCGATGGACAAAAACTGCGCGAAGTGATCGAGACTGAAAAACCGGATTATATTATTCCTGAAATTGAAGCGATTGCAACGAGTACATTGGTAGAATTGGAAAACGAAGGATTTAACGTGATTCCAACCGCCAAAGCTGCATATCTTACTATGAACAGAGAAGGTATTCGTCGATTAGCGGCTGAAGAATTAAAAATATCCACATCTCCATATCGTTTTGCCTCAAACAGCGATGAATTTGAAAAAGCGGTGGAAGAAATTGGAATTCCCTGCGTGGTAAAACCAATCATGAGTTCATCGGGACACGGACAAAGTGTGATTAAAACGAAAGCTGATATTGAGAAGGCATGGCAGATTGCGCAGGAAGGTGGTCGTGCAGGAGCTGGCAGAGTGATCGTTGAAGCATTTGTAAAGTTCGACTACGAGATAACGCTGTTGACCGTTCGGCATAGTGTCGGAACCGCTTTTCTTCAGCCCATTGGCCATTATCAGGTTGATGGCGATTATCGGGAATCGTGGCAACCGCAACCTATGGATTCAGTAGCACTTGAACAAGCACAGGAAATTGCGAAGAAAGTAACTGATGCTTTGGGTGGTTACGGGATCTTTGGTGTCGAACTTTTTATCAGAGGTAACGAAGTGTTATTCAGCGAAGTGTCGCCCCGTCCGCATGATACAGGTATGGTGACTATGATTTCGCAGGATTTGTCGCAGTTTGCGTTGCATGTCCGGGCCATTCTGGGACTGCCTGTTCCTTCAGTTCGCTTTTATCGGCCTTCCGCTTCGAAAGCCATCGTTGTAGAGGGCGACAGCGATAAAATCGTATTTGAAAATCTGGAACAAGTTTTGGCCGAGCCTGATGTACAAATACGTTTTTTTGGCAAACCGGAAGTGGTAGGACATCGAAGAATGGGTGTTTTACTTGCTTCTGCTGAAACTCTGGAGGAGGCACGCACCAAAGTAAACAGAGCATACGATAAGCTAGTGGTGAATATTTTACCTCGCTGATTAGACAAACAAAAAACGGACTACCTTCTCAGATAGTCCGTTTTTTTTTATTTATATTTCTGAAGATTTACTCTTCTTCTGTTTCGCCACCTTCAATATCAAGTACGTTACGACGTGCATCAACTTTTTTGTCGTACTCATCACGTGAGTAAACAACTATTTTGTCAAATTCACGCTGTCCTGTACCAGCAGGGATCAAGTGTCCGCAAATAACGTTTTCTTTCAATCCTTCCAAACGATCTATTTTCCCGTTGATTGCAGCATCGTTCAATACTTTCGTAGTTTCCTGAAACGAAGCAGCCGAGAAGAAGCTGGTTGTTTGTAATGCAGCACGGGTAATTCCCTGCAAAATCTGATTAGAAGTTGCTGCAATTGCATCACGTGTCTGAACCAATTTCATGTCACGACGTTTCAGCATACTGTTTTCATCACGAAGTTTACGTGGAGTGATAATCTGACCTGGTTTCAAAGTTGTTGAATCACCAGCATCAAGAATTACTTTTTTACCCCAGATACGATCGTTTTCTTCCATGAAATCGTTTTTGTCAACAATCTGTTTTTCAAGGAAGCGTGTATCACCCTGTTCTAGGATTTCTACTTTACGCATCATCTGGCGAACGATTACCTCAAAGTGTTTATCATTGATCTTCACACCTTGCAAACGATAAACGTCCTGTACTTCGTTCACGATATAATCCTGAACAGCAGTAGGTCCTTTAATCAACAAGATATCAGAAGGAGTAGTAGCACCATCCGAAAGCGGAGTACCAGCACGTACGAAGTCGTTTTCCTGAACAAGAATTTGTTTAGAAAGCGGTATCATATATTTCTTGATCTCTCCTGTTTTTGAAGTTACGCTCAACTCACGGTTACCACGTTTGATTTTTCCGAAAGTTACTTCTCCATCAATTTCAGCAACTACTGCCGGATTTGATGGGTTACGAGCTTCAAACAATTCAGTTACACGTGGAAGACCACCGGTAATATCACCGGCTTTACCAACTGCACGTGGAATTTTCACAAGCATTTGACCAGTTTTGATCTTATCACCGTTGTCCAAAACAAGGTGAGCTCCCACCGGTAGGTTGTATGTACGAAGAATTGAACCATCTTTTGAAACAATGTGCGCACTCGGAACCTTATTACGGTCTTTCGACTCGATAATAATCTTTTCACGAAGTCCGGTAGCCTCATCTGTTTCTGTTTTGAAAGTCATATTTTCAACAACATCTTCAAACTCGATTTTACCTTCAGTTTCCGATATAATTACGGCATTAAACGGATCCCATTCGCAAATCAGTTGTCCTTTTGTTGCAAGATCGCCTTCTTTTACATATAACTTAGAACCGTAAGGGATATTTTGAGTTGTAAGTGCAATACCGGTATTTGTATCAATAACACGCATCTCAGCCAGACGGCTTACCACTACCGAATAGGGACTATTGTTATCATCAGTTGCTTCTACAGTACGAAGCTCGTCGAATTCAAGACGTCCATCATAGCGTAAAGTAATTTTTGATTCTGCTCCAACATTCGAAGCAACCCCACCGACGTGGAATGTACGAAGTGTCAGCTGTGTACCCGGCTCACCAATTGACTGAGCTGCAATAACACCAACAGCCTCACCAATGTGTACCATTTTACCTGTAGCGAGGTTACGTCCGTAACATTTTGCACAAACACCTTTCTTGGATTCACAAGTCAATACCGAACGGATTTCAACACGTTCGATTGGAGAATCCTGTATTTGTTTTGCTAATGGTTCAGTAATTTGCTCTCCTGAAGACACGATCAATTCACCGGTAAGTGGATTGTAAATATCGTGTACCGAAACTCGTCCTAATATACGTTCATAAAGAGATGAAATTACATCCTCATTATTTTTCATTTCTGTAGCAACCAAACCACGCAATGTTCCGCAGTCGTCTTCATTGATAATCACATCCTGTGATACGTCAACCAAACGACGGGTCAAATAACCAGCATCAGCTGTTTTCAACGCGGTATCCGCCAAACCTTTACGAGCACCGTGGGTTGAAATAAAGTACTCCAACACCGAAAGTCCTTCTTTAAAGTTCGAAAGAATTGGGTTTTCAATAATCTGACCACCTTCGGCTCCTGATTTTTGAGGTTTTGCCATCAAACCACGCATACCTGACAACTGACGAATCTGTTCTTTAGAACCACGAGCACCAGAATCCAACATCATATATACTGAGTTAAATCCCTGATTGTCGGTAGAAAGTTGCTTCATCAAAATGTTCGACAACTTCGAGTTTACGTGTGTCCAGGTATCAATAATCTGATTGTAACGTTCGTTGTAGGTAATGAATCCCATGTTATAGTTATTCAAAATCTCTTCAACTTCAGCATTACCTTCGCTTACAAGAGTTTCTTTTTCAGCAGGAATAATTACGTCACCAAGATTAAATGACAAACCACCTTTGAATGCCATATAGTAACCAAGATCTTTAATATCATCAAGGAATTGGGCTGTACGTGCAACACCACACACCTCAATTACATTACCGATAATATCGCGTAAAGATTTCTTAGAAAGCAGTTCGTTGATATAACCTACTTCAATTGGAACACATTTATTAAACAAAATACGTCCTACAGTTGTCTCGATAAGTTGCAATTCTGGTTCGCCATCTTTGTTTAAATCAAGCGTTTTCACTTTGATCCAGGCATGAAGAGCCACTTTCTTCTCGTTGTAAGCAATTTCCGCTTCTTCAGGAGAATAGAAAATAAGTCCTTCACCTAAAGCACCTGTACGTGGTTTTGTAATATAATACAAACCAAGCACCATGTCTTGAGAAGGAACTGTAATAGGAGCTCCATTGGCCGGGTTCAAGATATTGTGAGATGCAAGCATCAACATTTGGGCTTCAAGAACAGCTTCGTTACCAAGTGGCAAGTGAACCGCCATCTGGTCACCATCGAAATCGGCGTTGAACGCAGTACATGATAGTGGGTGCAACTGAATAGCTTTTCCTTCAATCATTTTTGGCTGGAAAGCCTGAATACCAAGACGGTGAAGAGTTGGAGCGCGGTTTAGTAATACGGGATGTCCTTTCATCACGTACTCTAAAATATCCCAGATTACCGGGTCTTTGCGATCAACGATTTTCTTCGCCGATTTCACCGTTTTTACAATTCCGCGTTCAATAAGTTTGCGGATAACAAACGGTTTATAAAGTTCTGCGGCCATATCTTTTGGAAGTCCGCATTCGTGCATTTTTAATTCAGGACCAACGACAATTACCGAACGAGCCGAATAATCCACACGTTTACCTAACAAGTTCTGACGGAAACGACCTTGTTTACCTTTCAAAGAATCTGAAAGAGATTTCAACGGACGGTTAGCATCAGTTTTAACGGCGCTTGATTTACGCGAGTTATCAAACAACGAATCCACAGCTTCCTGAAGCATACGTTTTTCATTACGCAAAATCACTTCTGGTGCTTTGATTTCGATCAATCGTTTCAAACGATTGTTACGAATAATAACACGACGATACAAATCATTCAAGTCGGAAGTTGCGAAACGTCCACCATCCAATGGAACTAACGGACGCAATTCAGGTGGAATTACGGGAACAATCTTAATGATCATCCATTCCGGTTTGTTACGCAATTTCGAAGCACGGAACGATTCTACAATTTGCAGACGTTTCAATGCTTCATTCTTACGCTGTTGAGAGCTATCATTGTTTGCTTTGTGACGCAATTCATACGAAAGTTCGTCCAAATCTAAACGACCCAACAAATCATGAATAGCTTCCGCACCCATCTTTGCGATGAATTTTTCAGGATCGTTATCATCGAGTAATTGGTTTTCGCGTGGAAGAGCTTCCAGGATGTCAAGATATTCATCTTCAGAGAGTAATTCACCCTGAGTGATATTTTCTCCGTTTTCAAGCATTCCACCCTGAATAATCACATAATCACATATTTTTCGTAATAAATGATAGAATCAAGCTTTTTAGTTGGCATACCCAATAAGTAACCTATTTTATTAGGCAACGAACGGAAATACCAAATATGAGCTACAGGAACCACCAACTGAATGTGTCCCATACGCTCGCGACGCACTTTTTTCTCGGTCACTTCCACACCACAACGGTCACAAACAATACCTTTGTAACGGATACGTTTGTATTTACCGCAATGACATTCGAAATCTTTTGTAGGACCAAAAATGCGTTCGCAAAACAAACCATCACGTTCAGGTTTGTAGGTTCGGTAATTAATGGTTTCCGGTTTTAGAACCTCACCACTCGATAGTTTCAATATTTCTTCGGGCGATGCAAGTCCGATTGAAATTTTATTAAAACTATTTTTTACCTTATTATCATTTTTAAAAGCCATAACTTTTTTTTGATTTACAATTTACAATTGATAATTTACAATTGGTTTCTTAAGATTGGAAAGTATTTTAAGTGAATCCCTTTTATTACATTTTCAGGAATAGAATTGGGATTCACAATAATATCTTAATCCAAACTAATGCTCAATCCTAATCCGCGAAGTTCGTGCAACAATACGTTGAGCGATTCCGGAATTCCCGGCGTTGGCATTGGATCGCCTTTTACAATCGCTTCGTATGTGCGGGCACGTCCCATCACATCATCAGATTTCACTGTCAGAATTTCCTGCAAAATATGAGCAGCACCGAACGCTTCGAGTGCCCATACCTCCATTTCACCGAAACGCTGACCTCCGAACTGAGCCTTACCTCCAAGAGGTTGTTGTGTGATAAGCGAGTATGGTCCGATTGAACGTGCGTGCATTTTATCTTCCACCATGTGACCAAGTTTCAGCATGTAAATGACACCTACAGTCGCTGTCTGGTCAAAACGTTCTCCTGTTCCACCATCGTACAAATACGTTTTACCGTAATTTGGCACACCGGCTTTGTCAGTCCATTGGTTCAAATCCTCGAGACTTGCACCATCGAAGATCGGAGTAGCAAAACGTAATCCCAACTCTTTACCTGCCCAACCAAGTACAGTTTCGAAAATCTGTCCAAGGTTCATACGCGAAGGTACACCAAGTGGGTTCAACACGATATCAACAGGAGTTCCATCTTCAAGGAACGGCATATCTTCCTGACGAACGATACGCGAAACGATACCTTTATTACCGTGACGTCCTGCCATTTTATCACCAACGCGAATCTTACGTTTTTTCGCAATATATACTTTTGCTATCTGAACAATTCCGTTTGGAAGTTCGTCTCCAATCGTGATATTGAATTTCTGACGCTTGATTTGAGCATCCAATTCTTTATACTTTTTCAGATAGTTCATTATCAATTGTTTTACCAATTCATTTTTATGAGAATCGGTAGTCCATTTGCTCAACTGAATAATAGAATAATCGATTTCACGCAAACGTTCAGCAGTAAATTTGCTGTTACGTGAAATGATATCTGTTCCTAAGAAATCCTTTACTCCGGCAGATGTTTTGTCTCCGATCAATTCCATCAGTTTATCAACCAATGTATTGCGAAGTATCGCTGCCTGATTTTCGAATTCTTCATCTAATTTTGGCAGAACAGCTTTGTCGGCCAATTTCGATTTACGATTCTTTTGAGCTTTCGAGAACAAACGTTTGCCGATTACAACACCCGACAATGATGGGGTTGCTTTCAACGAAGCATCTTTTACATCACCTGCTTTGTCACCAAAGATCGCGCGAAGAAGTTTTTCTTCCGGCGAAGGATCAGATTCTCCCTTAGGAGTAATTTTACCAATGATGATATCGCCCGGTTCGATACGAGCTCCGATACGAATGATACCGTTTTCGTCAAGATCTTTTGTTGCATCTTCGCTAACGTTTGGAATATCTGAAGTGAATTCTTCCACTCCACGTTTTGTTTCACGAACATCCAACAATTGCTCTACTACGTGAATTGAAGTAAAGATATCTTCACGAACAACGCGTTCGTTAATAACGATTGCATCCTCGAAGTTATAACCTTTCCAAGGCATGAATGCCACTTTAAGGTTTTTACCAATCGCCAACTCACCTTTTTGAGTAGCGTATCCTTCAGTCAATATCTGACCTTCGGTTACTTTCTCGCCTCTTTTTACGATAGGACGTAAATCAATCGTGGTGTTTTGGTTGGTTTTTTGGAATTTTGGTACTTTATATTCTTTTACTGCCGATTCAAAACTTACAAATTCTTCCTCTTCAGTACGATCGTAACGAATCTTGATACAAGTTGCATCAACGAATTCAACTACACCTTCACCTTCAGCAGTGATTTGGGTACGTGAATCCTGAATCAACTGACCTTCGATACCTGTTCCTACAATCGGAGCTTCGCAACGCAATAATGGTACTGCCTGACGCATCATGTTCGATCCCATCAACGCACGGTTCGCATCATCATGTTCCAGGAACGGAATTAAAGCAGCTGCAATAGAAGCAATCTGAGAAGGAGCTACGTCCATCAGATTTACTTTATCAGGTTCAACCACAGGGAAGTCAGCTTCCAAACGTGATTTTACTTTCGAACGGATAAATGAGCCATCTTCTTTCAATGGTGCGTTACCCTGAGCAACTACTAAGTTTTCTTCTTCTTCAGCAGTAAAGTACTGAATACCTTCAGGACTAATATCTACTTTTCCGTTTTCAACTTTACGGTATGGAGTTTCGATAAATCCAAGTTCGTTAATCTTTGCATATATACACAAAGAAGAAATCAAACCGATATTCGGACCTTCTGGAGTTTCAATAGGACATAAACGTCCGTAGTGAGTATAGTGTACGTCACGAACCTCGAAACCTGCACGCTCACGAGACAAACCACCAGGTCCGAGAGCAGACATACGGCGTTTGTGAGTAATTTCAGCCAATGGATTTTGTTGATCCATAAACTGAGAAAGAGCATTAGTTCCGAAGAACGAATTGATTACCGAAGAAATACTTTTTGCATTAATCAGATCAATAGGAGTAAACACCTCGTTGTCACGAACATTCATACGTTCACGAATGGTACGAGCCATACGAGACAAACCTACACCGAATTGATTATATAATTGTTCCCCTACAGTACGGACACGACGGTTACTCAAGTGGTCAATATCATCCACATCTGCTTTTGAGTTGATCAACTCAATCAGATATTTGATAATTTCAATGATATCTTCTTTTGTCAACACTTTTGTATCCGGATCAATAGAAAGATTTAATTTCCTGTTGATACGGAAACGTCCTACATCACCTAAATCGTAACGTTTTTCGGAGAAGAATAAATTATTAATAACTTCACGGGCTGTAGAATCATCTGCAGGGATTGCATTACGCAACTGACGATAAATATACAAAACAGCTTCTTTTTCCGAGTTACTAGGGTCTTTTTGAAGTGTATTGTAAATAATAGCGTAGTCACTCTGGTTTGCATCTGTTTTATGAAGAAGAATCGTTGGTGTACCTGATTCGATAATTTCGTCGATATGACTATTTTCGAGAACAGTTTCACGGTCGATAATTACTTCGTTACGTTCGATAGTAACCACCTCACCGGTATCTTCATCTACAAAATCTTCCACCCATGTTTTCAATACACGAGCAGCAAGTTTTTGCCCAATTGCTTTTTTTAAGCTGGTCTTGCTTACTTTAACTTCTTCAGCAAGATTAAAAATTTCAAGGATGTCCTTATCGCTTTCGAATCCGATAGCGCGAAGCAAAGTGGTAACCGGAAGTTTTTTCTTACGGTCAATGTATGCGTACATCACATTATTAATGTCTGTAGCAAATTCAATCCACGATCCTCTGAAAGGAATAATACGCGCTGAATAAAGTTTTGTACCATTAGCATGTATACTTTGTCCAAAGAATACACCAGGCGAACGGTGTAACTGTGACACAATAACACGTTCGGCACCATTAATAACAAAGGTACCTTTAGGAGTCATATAAGGGATTGGTCCCAAAAATACGTCCTGTATCACCGTATCAAAATCTTCATGATCCGGATCGGTGCAGTATAGTTTTAGTTTTGCTTTAAGCGGCACCCGCGGTCAATACATTCATCTATCGAATAACGTGGAGGGTCAACGTAATAATCGAGAAATTCGAGGATGAAATTATTTCTTGTATCAGCGATTGGAAAGTTTTCTGCGAAAACATTATACAATCCCTCTGATTTTCTTTTTTCAGGAGCAGTGTCCATCTGAAAAAAGTCCTGGAAAGATTTTAATTGCACTTCAAGAAAATCAGGATATTCTAACTGATTTTTTATAGAAGCAAAATTTATTCTTTGATCTTTTGTTAATGACGACATTTTCAAAGAGGTTATTTGGGTGCGATGAACTCAATTATTTTATAGACAGAAAAAGGTTTAGAATCCCTCTTTGAGAGGGAATCTAAACCAAAGGCCTGAAAATCAGGTTTTATTATTTAAGTTCAACTTCAGCTCCGCCTTCTTCGAGTTGTTTTTTCAAGGCTTCAGCTTCGTCTTTAGCTGCACCTTCTTTAATTACTGAAGGAGCTGCATCTACCATATCTTTAGCTTCTTTCAAGCCAAGACCAGTTAATTCTTTAACCAATTTAACGATTGCCAATTTGTTTGCACCGGCTGCTTTCAATACTACATCAAAAGATGATTTTTCTTCAGCTGCAGCTTCACCAGCAGCAGCGGCAGGACCAGCAGCAACTGCAACAGCTGCAGCAGCGGGTTCGATACCATATTCATCTTTCAAAATTTGAGCTAACTCGTTTACTTCTTTAACTGTCAAGTTAACTAATTGTTCTGCAAAAGCTTTCAAATCTGCCATTTTACTTATTTTTT
The DNA here is from genome assembly GCA_003250325.1 of Paludibacter sp. Taxonomy (GTDB): domain Bacteria; phylum Bacteroidota; class Bacteroidia; order Bacteroidales; family Paludibacteraceae; genus Paludibacter. Next base: position 2,640 of record QKGU01000255.1, on the reverse strand, counting down.
ATAATTTTGTTTTTTTATTTTACGATAAATTTATCTTTCGGCTAATGTTTTCAACACGCCATGAATAGTATTTCCTCCAGACTGGAGTGCGGATATAACGTTCTTAGCAGGCGATTGCAACAATCCGATAATTTCGCCAAGAAGTTCGTTCTTGCTCTTCACATTGATCAAAGCTTCCAAATTTCCTTCTCCAATGTAGAAACTTTCTTCAACATAAGCAGCCTTCAAAATAGGTTTTTTAAGACTGTTGTTCTTTTGTTTGCTGAAGTCACGAATTAATTTCGCAGGTACATTAGCCTGATTCGAAAGTAATAATGAAGTTTCTCCTTTAAGAGTTCCATAAAGTTCGCTAAAATCAACCGATGAGTTGTCAAGTGCTTTTTGTAGCAACGTATTTTTTACAACTACAAGTTTCACGTCTTCTTTGAAACATGCTCTTCTCAATTCGCTTGTAAGGGCAGCATCTAAACCACCTATATCAGCCAAATAGAAATGAGAATACTCATTAAGAGTGGACTCAAGTTGTTTTATAATAGCGCTTTTATCTTCCTTCTTCATAAACTTTTATTTTATTCTTCAATTGATTTGGGTTCAACTTTAATACCCATACTCATTGTGCTTGAAAGATAAATGCTCTTCACATAAGTACCTTTAGCGGCTGTGGGTTTTAGTTTCATTAAAGTAGAAACAAATTCCTTGGCATTTTCAACAATCTGATCAGCGGTGAAAGAAACTTTTCCTACTGAAGTGTGAACGATACCATATTTATCAACTTTGAAGTCGATTTTACCTTGTTTTACTTCTTTTACAGCTTTTCCAACTTCGTTGGTAACTGTTCCGCTCTTTGGATTCGGCATTAAGCCACGAGGACCTAACACACGTCCTAAAGCTCCTAATTTACCCATGATAGCAGGCATTGTGATAATTACATCAACATCTGTCCAACCACCTTTGATTTTATCTATATATTCATCAAGCCCTACATAGTCTGCTCCAGCTTCTTTAGCGGCAGCTTCCTGATCGGGAGTACATAATGCAAGAACCTTTATTTGTTTTCCGGTTCCGTTTGGCAACGACACTACGCCGCGAACCATCTGGTTTGCTTTACGAGGGTCAACACCCAAACGTACATCAATATCAACAGAAGCATCGAATTTGGTAGTAGTAATTTCTTTTACCAAACTTGCCGCTTCTTTGAGCGAATAGGCCTTTCCTGCTTCAATTTTTTCTAAAGCTAACCTTTGATTTTTTGTCAGTTTACTCATTTTAATTGAAGTGTTAATTAATTCTTACTTGGAAATTCACCTTTTACAGTGATACCCATACTTCTTGCTGTACCAGCAACCATTTTCATAGCTGCTTCTAATTCGAAACAATTCAAATCGACCATTTTGTCTTCAGCAATTGCTTTTACCTGATCCCAGGTTATTTCAGCTACTTTCTTACGGTTAGGTTCAGCTGAACCTCCTTTAAGTTTAGCAACTTCCATAAGTTGAATTGCAACTGGTGGAGTTTTTACAACAAAGTCGAATGATTTGTCTGTATAATAGGTGATGACTGCCGGTAAAATTTTTCCCGGTTTGTCTTGGGTTCTGGCATTAAATTGTTTGCAAAACTCCATAATATTGATCCCCTTCGAACCTAAAGCAGGTCCTACCGGAGGAGATGGGTTTGCCGCACCTCCTTTAATCTGCAATTTAATAAGTCCAGCAATCTCTTTAGCCATAATATATTAATTTTTGATGTTAAATGTGGAAAAGTCCGTTTGTAACATGAACTGACTATTCCTTTTCTACTTGCGTGAAGCCGAGTTCGAGCGGAGTTTTCCGTCCGAAAATCATAACCATTACCTTGAGTTTCTTTTTCTCAGAGTTGACTTCCTCTATAATCCCGCTAAATCCTGTGAAAGGTCCAAAAATAACCTTCACATTTTCTCCAACATAGAAAGGCGTAAGCATTTCTTCTGCAGTTTCCTGAAGTTCGTCCATAGTACCTAAGATCCGGTTCACTTCCGAAGGACGAATCGGGGTAGGTTCATTGTTCTTTTCTCCTAAGAAACCTATAACGTTGGGAGTGTTACGAAGACGGTGAGGAATTTCACCAATAAGAAAAGCTTCAATCAAAACATATCCCGGCATACAACTACGTTCCTTTGTAATTTTTTTACCGTTACGAATTTGATAAACTTTTTCAGTGGGGATCAATACCTGTGCAACATATTGACCAAGATCCGAATTTTTGATTTCAGCATCAATGTACTCTTTTACCTTGTTCTCTTTTCCACTAATAGCACGCAGCACGTACCATTTAAAATTTGTTGACTCAGACACTTTATCGACCTCCATTAATTAAGTTAAAACAATTTATCGTAAATGAATGTCATGACAGCTTCAAAACTAACATCCATAAGCCATACTATCAATGCGAGAATGATGGAAGCAATTAATACCACAATCGCACTGTTAGTAAGTTCTGAGCGCGATGGCCAAGACACTTTCTGAACAAGTTCTGAATAAGACTCTTTGATATAGTTAATTATCTTCATATATAAATAGAAATTTGCACGGGCAGAGAGGCTCGAACTCCCGACACCTGGTTTTGGAGACCAGTGCTCTACCAACTGAGCTACGCCCGTGTATT
>QKGU01000375.1 GCA_003250325.1 Paludibacter sp. | reverse complement strand
ACTTCAAAAGGATGATGAATAAATGGAAATCATCTTTTTGGCTCGAATTTAAAATACAAATTGTTGACTTGATAAAAGCTATGTTTTACCAAATCAACAATAATATAATACGAAAATGGGCTTTTTAAGGCTCGACTAATTAACCGGTAAGCAATGAAAGTATACAAATTTGGTGGAGCATCAGTGCGTTCGGCCGAAGGGATTAAAAACATCGCAAAAATAGTTTCGGGCGAGAGCGAAGACTTATTTATTGTTATTTCGGCCATGGGAAAAACCACAAATGCCATGGAAGAAGTACTCGATTTTTTTATGAAAGCAGATCACGAAGCTTCTATCGCAAAGTTGCAGGAAGTGGAAAACTACCATTTTGAAATTATCAAAGAATTATTCGCGCAACCCGAAACTGGATTCTCAACCGTGAAACCTGTTTTCGATGAACTGGAAAAAATGATCCGCGAAGGCATTGGGGACGATTACGATCGCTGGTACGATAGGCTTGTCTCTTTTGGTGAGATATTATCCACGCTTATCATTTCAGCATATCTGAAAGAGTCGGGAATAAAAAACATATGGCTGGATATGAGAAAACTGTTGGTAACCGACAGCAATTACCGCGAAGCCACCGTGAGAATGACCGAATCGCAAATAAACCTGCGAAACGTTGTCGATTTCTCGAAGAATAAAATTTATATCGGACAGGGATTTATCGGAGCAAATATCATTGGCAACCCTACTACCCTTGGTCGCGAAGGTTCCGATTATTCGGCTGCTATTGTTGGAAATCTGCTATCCGCCGAGAGCGTTACGATATGGAAAGACGTTCCGGGAATTCTGAATGCCGACCCGCGCTTGTTCGAAAACACAGTGCATATTCCCGAACTTACTTATCTTGATGCCGTAGAATTGGCGTTTAGTGGAGCACAGATCATTCACCCTAAAACAATAAAGCCGCTGGAGAACAAACAAATTCCGCTATTCGTTCGTCCCTTTAATGATCCTACTGCGAAAGGCTCAGTTATAAAAGCCACCACCGAAAAACCGATTGATGTTCCGGTGCTTATTCTTCGTAAAAATCAGGTATTGGTCACCATGCGTCCGCGCGACTTTTCGTTTGTGTTGGAAGAAAGTCTGTCGAAAGCATTTGCTGTAATGAACAAACACCGATTGAAAGTATCAATGATTCAAAGTTCGGCCATCAGCATTTCTGTGTGTGTAGATAACACCCGCTACTTATCCGGAGCACTGGATGAACTGGCAAACGATTTCAAAGTTTCGTACAATGAGAATCTGGAGCTACTCACTATTCGGGGTATTACCGACGAGATAATTGAGAAAACGACTTCGGGAAGAGACATTTTGCTTAAACAGCGAACCCGCAGAACCGGAAGATTTTTGATGAAAGAGAAATAAAAAAAATGGGCGTTAGAAAAAAGCATTCTAACGCCCATTTTATTGTTTAATCGATACATTAAAACAAGTAGCTCACCGAAGCAACGACTCTATGATTGTTCACATTATAAGGATTCGACACCAATCCGTTAGCTTTTAATGTTCCGTATTTAGCAGAAGTAAGGTCGTATTCCAAACCAAATTTGAAATTGGTCAGGTTGTAAGTCACATGCGGAGCCACGCGAATCAATTGATCAAGCAATAGCTGTGAGTCTTGATAAAAGCCATAGCCATAAGCTGTAAATTTGTTGGAAGAATTTGCAACCAGTGGCTTGTTCGTTCCAAAGTTTTGAGACAAACCCAGATAAACGCCCACCTGAACTTTTGAGCCGTAAACAATATTCAACCACGAACTGGCAATATTAAAATTCGTATAAGAAGGTTGACCATTAATGCTGTCGGTAACGCCATAACCACTTGGCATTAAATAATCGCTTAAGTTTTCGCCCCACAAGGCTTTTGCTTTAATCTGGATATTCTTATCCACATACTGTGTGTAAGCAACAGCACTTACCGAAGTTATCGTTGCCACAGCCGGTTTAATGGTTTTTACATCGGCGCCCAGCCCGGAAGTCCAGTATTTTGTTTTATTTTCCGCACCAATGAATAAACTCGGTAACATTGCATTCTTCAAATAGCTGGCACTTGATCCAAGAGGACCTTGCGACATGTACTGCATTTGATACGAGGCGGAAGCTATTAAAGCAAAAGATTCACTCATATTTTGCTTAAACCGCACCTGAGGACTTCTGCTAAAAGGCTGGAATGGTGAGCCAGCATTCAGTGATGGTCCGGTTGGCATTACACTGCCAAATAACGGATGCCAGGTTTGTCCTACAAGAAGTTCAGAATTAGCCCAGTTCAGCTTAAAGTAGGCATGACGCAAACGGATAAGATAATACGATGTGGAAATACCGGCGAAATCACATTCTATTTTTGCACTTGAAGCAGCTCCCAAAATTGGTGTTCCTTTAAAATCGATACCTAAACGAGTGGCCACGCTTATCATTTCTGAATTAGGTACAGCATTTTTGTCTATTCCATTCGAAATTTCAATAGGTTTAGGAAATATATGAAACGTTCCATCAATCGCTTCCACATTCTGTCGGGAGTTATAATAAAAATCGCTGCGTACAAAGCCATAAAGTTTAAACGATGGAGTATTGTCGGCTGCAAATAAAAATCCTTTAGTAAGAATCAGGGAAAATGTAATAAGTAATAGTTTTCTAAAATTCATCAATTTTAAATTAGTTCAGTTATTATTTAGTTACGAGTTACGAGCTACGAGTTACAAGTTAGGTGTGATTAGTTGTGAGAGATTAGTCAGGAGTTACAGACTACAACTGCTAACTACAAACTGCGACGTATCACCCGGCCATTAAATGTTCAATAAGAATCTTAGTCCCAATACCCACAAGGATAATACCTCCGATTATTTCAACATTAAACTTAAATCGGCGTTTAAAATGAAAACCCGCACCCAGACCTATAAGTGAAAACAGGAAGCTAATAACTCCTATAGTTGTTACCGCAAACCATATTCTATCGGGGAAAGATATAAAAACGATTCCAGTGGCCAACGCATCGATACTTGTAGCAAAGGCAAGTGTGAGAAGTGTTTTCCATTTAAATGGATTCGACTTCGATTCACAGTGCGGATCAATGGGTTTTAATCCTTCAATAAACATTTTTCCTCCTATCAACCCGAGCAGACCAAAAGCAATCCAGTGATCGAAAGAATTTATCATACCGGCAAAAGACAATCCGCCAAAGAATCCGATCAAAGGCATTACTCCCTGAAACAGGCCAAACAAAAATGCCATTCGGAATCCTTTTTTCCATTTCAGTTTTTTCAGACACATCCCTTTACTCACCGAAACAGCAAAACAGTCCATTGCCAAACCAATGCCGATAATGATAATTGATATTATATCCATCTGGTAGATTCCTATTTATCAGTCCAAAGATTTAAAACAGAAAATTTGCTTGCCTTTTGAGCAAACAAATTTTCCATCTCATAACTTCAAATTATTTCTTTTCAAGAAAATTTACAGCATTTTTTTTACCTGATTATACACGTTTTGCGCGTTGAAACCAAGTTTTTCGTCCAACACTTTATAAGGTGCTGAGAATCCAAACGATTCAAGTCCGAAGACTTTACCATTGGCACCTACCAAACCTTCAAGATTTACAGGCAATCCGGCAGTCAAACCGAATATTTTTGCCCCTTTTGGCAATACGCTTTCCTGATAGGCTGCCGATTGGCTACGGAACAATCCTTCGGATGGAACAGAAACCAAACTGATCTTAATACCTTCGGCACGAAGTAATGCAGCACCTTCGTTCAACGTAGAAACTTCAGAACCAGAAGCTACCAGAATTACATCCGGATTTACATCACTTTCCACCACGTAACCACCTTTTTGAGCTTGTTCAGCCTCAGCTTTACGACTTGTTTTTGCAGGCAGATCGGCGATATTCTGACGGGATAGAATCAAGGCCGTTGGAGTTGTTGTATTTTCGATAGCCATCTTCCACGCAACAGTTGTTTCTTCTACGTCAGCCGGACGAAGAACCAGCATCGAATTATGTCCTTTGTGGTTTTTCAGTTTTTCCATCAAACGAATCTGTGCTTCCTGCTCCACCGGTTCGTGAGTTGGTCCATCTTCTCCCACACGGAAAGCATCATGCGTCCAGATAAATTTAACCGGTAGTTCCATCAAAGCAGCCATACGAATAGCAGGTTTCATATAATCGGAGAAAACAAAGAAGGTTGCACATGCAGGAATAACTCCACCATGCAAACTCATTCCGATAGCGATAGCCGCCATTGTCAATTCAGAAACTCCTGCCTGCAAAAATGCTCCGGAAAAATCTCCTTTTACAAATGATTTAGTGTTTTTCAAAAATCCGTCTGTTTTATCGGAATTTGACAAATCGGCACTCGCAACAATCATGTTTTCCACTTCTTTTGCCAATGTTGCCAATACTGTTGCAGATGCTGCACGGGTTGCTTGTCCGGGTTTTTGAGCAATAGCGTCCCAATTTACTTTTGTTTTTCCAGAGAAGAAAGACTCGAGTTTTTCGGCTAATTCAGGATTTGCTTTTGCCCATTCAGCTTTTGCAGCTTGTTTCTTAGCTACGATAACTTTCAATTCTTCAGCACGTTTGGCATATAAAGCTCTTGTTTCTTCGAACAAAACAAATGGATTTTCGGGGTTACCACCTAGATTCTTGATACTTTCGACATACGATGCACCACCCTCGCTCAACGGCATACCGTGAGTAGCACATTGACGTTCGAAACTTGTTCCGTCCGCTTTCAATGCACCTTTACCCATGATTGTTTTACCAATAATAAGTGTAGGTTTATCTGCAACTGCTTTAGCTTTTACCAATGCAGCACGAATTTCTTCAGCATCGTTTCCGTTTATTTCCATTACTTTCCAACCCCAAGCTTCGTACTTCTGAGCAACGTTTTCGCTTGTTACAGCATTAGTTTCGGTAGAAAGCTGAATATCATTCGAATCGTAGAACATGATCAGATTGTCCAGCCCAAGGTGTCCGGCAATACGCCCTGCTCCCTGCGATATTTCTTCCTGAATACCACCATCAGAAATAAACGCGTATATGGTTTGACTCATCACTTCGCCAAAACGTGCTTTCAAGAATTTAGCAGCAATTGCAGCACCAACGGCATAGGTATGTCCCTGTCCGAGTGGTCCGGACGTATTTTCCACACCGCGCATTACGTCCACTTCAGGGTGACCCGGAGTCGGACTTTCCCACTGACGGAATTGCGCCAATTCGTCCATAGTATATTTTCCAGTGCATGCCAAAACGGAATACAACATTGGCGACATGTGTCCGGGATCGAGGAACATGCGGTCGCGACCTTCCCATTTTGGATTCTGTGGATCATATTCCAAAAACTCGGAATATAATACATTGATAAAATCAGCTCCACCCATGGCTCCACCCGGATGACCTGATTTTGCTTTTTCTACTGCAGACGCAGCCAATATACGGATATTGTCAGCCGCGCGATTCAAAACTTGTGTTGAATTCATAGTTTATTATTGTTTTTTGTTTTACTTGATAATTTAAGCCGGGTTATCGTAACCGTCAATCTGCAACAAACATGAATGCTCACATCCTTAACAGACCAACCATATGATTATCAGAAAGTCCGGCAATATTACTTAATATATCTCTAAATAATTTATATAAATTGATATCTATACTATACTTTTTGTCTGTTCATCATCAGAAACGGTATCCTATTGAGTAACTAAAACCCCAGGTACTTGAAGTGTTTACGCCAAACCCAGGAACATACCATGGTGACACTTCCCCTTCTGCATTCTTATTTAATAGATTTTTAGTTCGTATCGTCCAACCCATATAAATATTTTTGATCACCTCCACCTTTACACCAGCCACAATCTCGTACCAAATTTTCGTAGCCGACTGCTTTTCATAATTTAACACTTCAGTTGTTCCCCAATAGTTATCGGAAATAGTAACGTTGGAAATGTCGTACAAAAAACTCGTAAATCCTAATCGTACTCCCGCCAGAAACAAATTATTGGTCGGCTTTGCACCCTCTTTTTGTTTCAGCAAATTCAGATCGACTCCAACACGTCCAAAAAGTCCGTTAGTTTTAAAACCGATATTATCGGCAGTCACTTTGTCTGCACCACCGAATCCCACTTCTACAATAGGGAAATACTTATGTTTCAAATCTGCCTGAACACTGGCTTCCGAAGAATAAGTTCCTCCATTAGATATAAGATTATAAGCCAACGATGCTATATCGACCTGCACAGTTAATCCATTCAACAAAGCTGGTTTTGTTTCTTTTTCCTCTGTTTTTTTTTCCTGAGCTCCAACGTTCGACACATTCAACAGGAGCACAAAACTAATTATATATCTTAATATGCTCCGCATCTACATTAATTACATCATGATTGATTATCTTCACTGAATCTATAAAGTTATTGGTTGTAAGCACAGTGTCAATCGAAAAAGTCTTTATACAACCGCATTCCAACGACAAGTAATAATCGTAATTTGTATGGAAAACAGTTATGGTGTCCGAAACATCGTTGAAAACAACAAGATATTTTGATTGTTCGGACGATTTATCGAGTGGTAGAACCAGTTTGCTTACCGATTTTTGATTATTATACAGAATAGAATCAACTAATGTTTCTTCTCCGGTTTCTGCAGTTTTTATTCCCTGCAACGTAAGGCTATCCACAGAGAATGAAGCATCCACGTATGCATCTTTTGTGGAGTTATATGTAGAATGGTAAAATCCTATTTGTAGATTAACATACCTGTTTTTTCTACACTCCTGATCGCCCGTACAAGCAATGAAGAAAACGAGAAAAAGCGTAATGAATATAGGAATTGTTTTTTTCATTCAAATTTCTGAAGATAATTTAAATCGCAAAAAGAGTGCGAACTTCATTTTTCAACTTTTCTATAGCCAGTTCTGTCGGAGTCCTGTCGCTATTACCAAACACCTGAATAATTCGTTCGGCTAAAATACCTGCATTTTCAGTTGGATTGCATTGAACCGCACAAGTATTAACCAACTTTAGTAAACTTTCCTGCGCAGTACGAAAATATTCCCAACATTCATTGCTCACATAAATCTGTTGAGATAAATTATGTGAAAACTCCTCACGGATACTGCTTAACAGGAGTGTTTGCAATTCCAGATTAGTCATTCCGGGCTTTACCGTATTTATAATCAACAAATTCGGATTTGTTCTTTCCAACACAAGAGTTAATCTTTCGTAAGCACGTAACCGAATGGGCGTAGTGGTGGATAGATTATTTTTATGAAGTTCAAACCTTCTGCGACGTTCATCATTCTTCAACAATTTATCAATCAATAGATAAGCTGTCACAAGAACAACGATAGCCGGTAGTATTATCTTAAGAATTTCCCAAATATCCATTTCGCAGCAAGTTTAAGATATAAATAGTTACAAGAATTTAGTTACAAGCTACAGGTAAAAAGCAAAAAGTGAAAAGTAAAAGTTCGAAAGACAACTATTCAATCTATCGTTTCCTTTTTCCTCGTCTCCTTGTAACTCGTAACTCTGAGTACAATAATTATTTTCTGTTACTTATTTTATTACTTTTCTCCGGTTTTCTGAAACTTTATTTCCACCGGATGCATCGTGACCAAACATCCTTTCGGAAGATTTCCCAAATCGGTTATTATAAATTGATAAAAAGCCTGAAGTGTTTCAGTCTTATCAATCATTTCAATCACGACTGGCAATTTCTCTGTCAATTCCCAAAATCGTGAAGATTCAATCTGATTATTGCTCAACCCATAACCCATTATTCCGCGATAAACCGTGACACCCGCGATTCCTTTTTTCTTTGCCTGAACCACTAGATGTTCGTACAACAAATCAAAACCGATCTTATCAGTGCTGCTCGCGTATATTTTCAAAATGCTATTATCGTTCATATTCATAGAAGATTAGAACTAATATAACCTAAATAAACCGCAAAAAAGCCCAAGAGCAGGCTTAAGCCCGTATATAATAATGCTGTAAGTATTTGTCCGTTTTGAACCAGCATCATATTCTCATTTGAGAACGATGAAAACGTAGTAAAACCACCACAAAACCCAACCATTAGCAACAAACGTAAATCGGGCGAAATAATTTCGCTTTTTGCCGAAACCCCGACCAATAACCCTATTACGAAACTGCCCAATATATTTACTAAAAGTGTCCCCATCGGCAAAGATAGAAATTGCCAATACAGATTTAGTTTAGAAACCAGATAACGCAGAACGCTTCCGACAAAACCACCAAAGCCAACTAATAGGAGCTGTTTCATTTTGTTGGTTTTTTCATTAGAATATTATATTTCTTTTTCGATCTGATAATTATTTCGCTCGGTTGAATTTCTTGTTACCAACTCTGCAACAAATCCGGCCAAAAAAAGTTGCGTACCAATAATCATCGCCAACATTGACAAATAAAAATAGGGACTGTCGGTCACCAGTGGAGCTTTTACATGTTGTATTATTGCAACCAATTTGTTTAACCCAACAACCACTACAGCCAGAAAGCCTAGCACAAACACCAAACTGCCAAACAGCCCAAAAAAATGCATTGGTTTCTTTCCGAATTTTGAGAGAAACCACAAAGTGATTAAATCCAGATAACCATTTACAAAACGATTTAATCCAAACTTAGTTTCCCCGAACTGACGTTTTCTGTGTTCCACCACTTTTTCGCCAATCTTGGTAAATCCAGCATTTTTTGCCAAAAAAGGAATGTAGCGATGCATTTCGCCATAAACCTCTATGTTCTTCACCACATCATTACGGTATGCTTTCAGTCCGCAATTCATATCGTGCAACTTCAAACCTGTCACTTTGCGAGCTGTGGCGTTATATATTTTTGATGGAAGATTTTTCGCAAGTTTGGAATCATATCTTTTCTTTTTCCAACCAGAGACCAAATCGTATCCATCATTTTTTATCATCGAATATAGTTCAGGGATTTCGTCCGGACTATCCTGCAAATCGGCATCCATCGTTATTACCACATCGCCTTTTGCTGCTTTAAAGCCACAATACAACGCTGGTGATTTCCCATAATTGTTTCTGAACTTAAGTCCTCTCACGTTTGACGATCTTTTTCTGAGATTTTCAACCACTTCCCACGAACTGTCTGTACTACCGTCATTTACAAAAACAACTTCATAACTGAAATTATTCTCGTTCATAACCCGTTCAATCCATTCAAAAAGCTTTGGAAGCGATTCCTCTTCATTATACAGAGGGACAATTATCGAAATATCCATCTTACAGTTTTATTGAATAATAACTATTAATCTTCAAAAATACTTTTCTCTTTTTTGATAAATGGTGCCATTACAAGTCCGATTATCGTACCGAGAAACACATTCAACCATATAAATTGCAATGAAAATGTTGCTGGCTTCATCATACTTTCCATTTGGTCATAAGCATCGCCGGCAACAGGAAGTTTCAGCATATCTATTGCTTTCATACTTTCGTTCAACAGCATTGAAAGATATTCAGGATTTATAAACTGGAAATAAACATATTTTACAATCGAAGAAATAAGAGCCGCAAAAAAGAAAGAGAGTAAAATAAATGAAAATGCTTTCCCGAATGAAATAAAACCATCATTATCTTTATCTCTAAAACGCTTTGCCGACTGAAATGAAAATATTATAATGTAAATCATAACTCCATAAGAAAGTAGCGTCAATGGAATTGATTTTGAGATGGAAAGCAGAAAGTTAGCAGAAAAAAGAGCACCTAGAATCAAGCCATTTGTCATGGTCGATTTTATAATATTTGGTTGCATAGCAGCTATTTTAATTATTATGTGCAAAAGTACAAAAAAACCGGAATAACTGAAATTAAAAAAAACAATTACAGAGTATCAAAAAAATAAAAGAGTTGACAGTCAAAACTATCAACTCTTATATATAGCCATCTATCTTATTTATAGACTAAGAGAACCAAGTAATGCATTAAAAATACAAACTGATTTCTATATTTAAGTTTTACAAAAACACTTTGTCTTTTGACCTGTAGAAAAATCGCCACGAGTATTTATTGTAATTATTTTTTTTGAAGCTATCAAATTAAAAAGAATGCTGCTAGATACTAATAAGATTTTAAATTTCAGGCATTCTTTTCAGACAAATATCTCTCTGCTTCTATAGCAGCCTGACAACCTGTTCCGGCAGCTGTTATTGCCTGACGATAATGTGGATCTGCCACATCTCCTGCTGCAAAAATACCGCTTACATTTGTTCTGGGGGTGCCGGGAATTGTTTTAATATAACCAACCTCATCGGTTTCAATCCATGGTTTAAAAATATCCGAGTTAGGTTTGTGTCCAATAGCTAAAAAGAAACCATCTATATCTAAATGGACTTGCTCTTCAACCGGAGTTCCTTTCTTTTTTACAAGATTAACGCCCTGAACCACACCTTCTCCGGTAAGACCAAGCGTTTCGTGTTCAAAAAGAACTTCAATTTTAGGATTGTTCAACACACGTTCCTGCATGATTTTCGAAGCACGTAAATAATCTTTACGAACAATCACGTAAACTTTGCTGGCCAGGCCTGCAAGGTAAGTTGCTTCTTCGCAAGCAGTGTCACCACCACCAACTACAGCCACTGTCAATTTTCGGTAAAAGAATCCGTCACAGGTAGCACAAGCCGAAACACCTGAACCAGCATATTTCTTTTCATCAGCCAAACCGAGATATTTAGCAGTTGCTCCGGTAGAGATAATAATCGTTTCAGCTTCAATTACTTTTTCCCCATCAATTGTTACTTTGTATGGAGATACAGATAAGTCAGTTGCTGTCGCAACACCAAAACGAATATCAGCACCAAATCTTTGTGCCTGTTTTTTCAGATCTTCCATCAACTCAGGGCCGGTAATTCCTGTAGGATATCCGGGGAAGTTCTCAACTTCTGTTGTTGTAGTTAACTGTCCACCTGGCTCCATTCCTTCGTACAAAACAGGCGAAAGATTCGCTCTAGAAGCATAAATTGCAGCCGTATAGCCTGCAGGGCCTGATCCAATGATCAGACAACGTACTTTTTCATTCATAATTATGTATTTTTATTATTTATTATCAAGACCAGAAATACTTACCTCAAATCATTTTCTACAACTCCTTTATATTTCGCTTTACCAAAAACGAAAGAGTCATCTGTAATTTTGATCCCTTTTTGGAATCCACTTAATGTAAGCATTGTGATATTTCCTTTTTTATCGGCAAGTTTAACAGAAACCAAATTCAGACTGCTTTTGTTCACCTGAACTTCAACTTTTGAGATATTCTGTGATTTGGAATTCGGAATCATGTCGATCCAATAACTCTCGGAAGATTTCTTTTTATTGTAACGAACCGCACATTTCGGTTTAAGTGCTGACAAAATGGCTATAGGGTTTGTTTCTGCAAGTTCTTTTTCGGTTGGTTCGCTAATGGAAACTTCATTATTTTGAGGAGTGTACACCCATTGAGTGCGTCCATCATTCCAAACTTTCATATCCGTTATATCAATGAAAAATTTAGTCCCCTTTATAGTTATAGCACCTGTCAAAGATTGCTCCTGCGCAGCGGCTTTATCGCTGATAGTCAGTTTAAAATTTGTTTTAAATGGAGTGGTCTTCACCGAATTTAAAACATCGGTCAAGACCTTATCAGCAGAAGGAGTATTTTGTGCAAATGAAGAAAAAAAACAAACTGACAAAAGACCTAAAATGTGAATTATTTTTCGTGACATAAAGTTTTGATTTTGTATACTGGCTTACATTTACAAGGAATATGCCAATCAACAAATTTGATTGACGAATGCCACACTATGTATAGATGAATTCTATTATAGATTTTTCAATACTTGCTCCAAGTGGATCACATCCATTATCAACACCTGACGTGCCTTACTACCTTCGAAAGGCCCGATAATCCCCGCTACCTCGAGCTGATCGACAATTCTTCCTGCACGATTATAGCCAATGGAGAATTTTCTCTGAATTAGCGATGTAGAACCTTGTTGGTTCGCCACAATAAGATGAGCAGCTTCTTCAAAAAGCGGATCACGTTTTGTCATATCCACCGAACTCACATCAATTCCGTCCACATCAGGGCCTGTGTATTCTGGCAAATAAAATGCCGTTGGATAACTTTGCTGATCTTTAATATGATGAACAATATTTTCAACTTCAGGAGTATCTACAAAAGCACATTGCACGCGAATCAGGTCATTTCCCTGCGAGAAAAGCATATCACCACGACCGACTAACTGATTTGCTCCAGGGGCATCGAGAATGGTGCGGGAGTCGATCATTGATGACACGCGGAAAGCAACGCGAGCCGGGAAGTTCGCTTTTATCACCCCGGTAATAATATTTACCGACGGACGTTGTGTAGCGATAATCATATGAATACCCACCGCACGAGCCAACTGAGCGATACGCGCAATCGGCATTTCCACTTCTTTACCGGCTGTCATAATCAAATCGCCAAACTCATCCACAATTACCACTATATATGGTAAAAATCGGTGACCTTTTTCCGGATTCAAATGGCGAACAAAGAATTTCTCGTTGTATTCCTTAATATTACGGACATGCGCTTTTTTGAGCAATTCGTAACGATCGTCCATT
This sequence comes from Paludibacter sp., assembly GCA_003250325.1. Taxonomy (GTDB): domain Bacteria; phylum Bacteroidota; class Bacteroidia; order Bacteroidales; family Paludibacteraceae; genus Paludibacter. Next base: position 6,381 of record QKGU01000375.1, on the reverse strand, counting down.
TCTTTACACAGCGAATTAAGGGTTTCCACCACCTTGCTGGTATCGGTAATAATAGCATCTTCTCCATCAGGAAGCTTTGCAAGGAAATGTTTTTCTATATCACCGTAAATATTAAACTCTACTTTTTTCGGATCGACCAACACAAGCTTCAATTGTGCAGGATGTTTTTTATAAAGCAAAGACGTGATAATGGCATTCAAACCGACCGACTTTCCTTGTCCGGTAGCTCCTGCCACCAAAAGGTGCGGCATTTTTGCCAGATCCACCATAAAGATCTCGTTGGTAATTGTCCGCCCGAAAGCCACAGGAAGTTCGAATTTTGACTCCTGAAATTTCTTCGAAGCAATAATCGAATGCATCGATACCACTTGCGGATCGCTATTTGGAACTTCGATACCAATAGTTCCTTTGCCAGGAATTGGGGCGATAATACGAATTCCCGTTGCAGCCAGGCTCAACATAATATCGTATTCCAGATTTCTGATTTTAGAAATACGAACACCCGCTTTCGGGACTATTTCGTACAATGTAATAGTTGGACCGACTGTCGCTTTTATGGTTTCAATTTCAATACCGTAATTTTGCAACGTACTAATAATGCGGTTTTTATTCGCATTTTGTTCAACCATATCTATTTGCGTATCGTTATCCGTTCCGTACACTTTCAGCAAATCGAGTGTCGGCGGATTGTAATGCGATAAATCCAAAGTTGGATCGTACTTTCCAAGTTTTGCAACATTATAATAAGGATCTTCATGCTCGTTGTCAGTAAATTCCATTTCGACAACATCAACAGCTTTATTTTCTTCCACCTCAACAGGAGGTTCTATTTCAAACGGCACTTCATCTTTTTCTATTATTACCTCTTCTTCCTGTTCTATTATCAACTCTTCAGTTTCCTCATTTGGCTTTATAACCCAGTCTTCAGGTATAATTTCTGTTCCAACTGCAACACTATTTTCCAATGGTTCATCCTCTTCAAAAATTTCGGGTTGTTCCATCTGCAGCCTTTTCGATTTCGGAGTAAACAATCTTTTCAGGAATGGAATCGTTCTTTTCGAACTTATTATGGCATAAAACAAAAACAGTCCGACCAAGAGCATTAATGTCCCCGGATTGCCGATATAAGACACCAACCAGTTACTGGCTTCGTCTCCATATTTACCTCCGGGCGAAAAAGCGAACACAAAATCATTATAGAAAGGACTTATTACAAATCCCAATAAAACGGAAATCCAGATTAATAAAAATATAGAATGAAAAAATGCTTTTGTGAGGGAGATAAACTGAACTTTGATCAATCGCAAACCTGCAACTAATGTAAAAAACAAGATGGCAAAAGAAGAAACACCAAACCAACGATTTATAAAATTCTCTGCCAAAACAGCTCCGGTTACCGATCCCCAATTCTGGATTTCGCCCCGCATCTGCTGCAGTTCACTCCACGAAAGTTCCATTTTGCTCTGATCATTGGCTCCTGTAAAAAAGTAGGAAACAAACGATACAAACAAAAACAATGTAACGAGCAAAACACCAATTCCCAAAATAACACGGGTACGTTCATCTTTAAGAAAAATTGCCGTTTTTTTGAAAAATCCCGGATCATTGGGATTTTTTACCGGCTTCTGTTTTTTTTGTTCTGGTTTCGAATTTGGTTTTACTTCCTGTTTAGGAGTAGGCTTAATAGGTTTCTTAGGTGCCATATTATCAATTCAGAATTGAATTAAATTTCGATAGTCTTTGTAGGTGTAATAAAAAATAAACGATTTTTATTTGCAAAAATAATAAAAAGGAACTCCCTAGTTTCATCTTTTGATATAAATTTGCAGAAAACGAAAAAATACCAAAAAAGCTTGATTATTCTAAATAAATCCGATGACAACAAAACAAAGATATAAAAACATAATTGACTGGTTTATCAAAAACATGCCCATTGCCGAAACCGAATTGCATTATTCCGACCCTTTTGGGCTGTTGGTAGCGGTAATACTTTCAGCTCAATGTACTGACAAACGGGTAAACATGACAACTCCGAAACTTCTTGAAGATTTTCCCTCTCCTGAAGTTATGGCCGCTTCCAGTCCTGAGGTAATTTTTGAGTATATCCGATCCATATCTTACCCGAATAACAAAGCCAAACATTTGGTAGGAATGGCTCAAAAACTCGTTTCTGATTTCAATGGAATTGTTCCCGACAATATTGAAGAACTACAAAAGTTACCCGGCGTGGGACGAAAAACAGCGAATGTCATTGCATCGGTTGCATTCAACAAACCGGCAATGGCTGTGGACACACATGTTTTCCGCATTTCGGAACGGCTGGGACTTACCACCAATTCAAAAAATCCGCTCCAAACAGAAATAGAGCTGGTCAAACACATTCCCGCTGACCTTCTCCCCAAAGCACATCACTGGTTAATCTTACATGGTCGTTACACCTGTATTGCCCGTAAACCAAAATGCAATGAATGTGGATTGACTGAATGGTGCAGATATTTTGAAAATCATAAAATATGAAATCATTGCATTTTACTAATAACTTGCTATATTTGCAAACAGTAAACAAAAAAAAATAAATCCTATGATAGATGAAGAATTAGTCCGCTGTCGTCCGTGCGGATACGTCATGAAAGAAAGTGAACTAGGCGATGTTTGCCCTGCATGTGGTCTGCCCAGAAATGTATTCGAACCTTATCGTGAAAGAGTTTCAGCAAATCGTTTATTTATTTTAGCATTGGATATTCACCCTATTGCCATTCACTTATCACAAACTTTTGTTGCACTGATTCCGGTTCTATCAATATTTCATTTAATTTTTCCGGACTTTTATGCCGAAATAGTGCATCCTGTGATTGCATTTTCGATTTTCGCGTTACCATTATCTTTGATTCTTTCGTTCTGCTCCGGAATTTTGGACGGAATTACCCGTTTTAAAACGCTCAGAACTCCATTATTAAAAGAAAAAATAATTTTCAGCATTATCATTCTCATTTTCGGATTTTCGATGTGGGCATCCGTATTGACAGAGCAAAGCCATTGGGTTACACTCGCAATTAGTTTCGCAGCTTTGGCTTGCGCGGTAAGGTTAGGACTTTTAGGAAAACACCTTATTGATGTAATTTTACCCGGAACGTACGTCAGACGAAAGAAAAAACCTACTAAATATGCGCCGAAAGCAAAACCTGCTGCTGAATAAATATAAAATCCCTGATTCACAAACTGAATCAGGGATTTCTTTTTATTTGATAGATTATAACAGAAAAATCAATCATTCAAGAAACTCCAGGCCAACCACGCCATACCACCGGTTCCCGTTTCCAATGATTTTTCATCAATTCGGAATGTAGAGCTATGTAACCCACCGGTATCAGCATTCGATTCGCCTTTTACTCCAAAGCGGAAAAACGAAGCAGGATATTTTTGAGTAAAGAACCCGAAATCTTCGGATGTCATACGCACTTCCAATTCTTTCACATTCTCTTCTCCTACCCACTCTTTTGCAAACACTTTCGCTTTCGCAGTAATGCCTTCATTATTCACCACACATGGATAGCCATCAGGCATATCAATGTCAACCGTACAACCATAGGCTGCTACCGTTTCGGAAATGATATTTTTAATATGAGTTTTTGCTTCTTCGCGCCATTTTTCGTCGAAAGTACGGAAGGTTCCGGAAAGGAAAACCTCGTGAGGAATAACATTCGTTGCGCCATCAGCAATCAACTTCCCAAACGTTAATACCATCGGTGTAAGCGGATGACACAAACGGCTCCGTACTTGTTGCAACGAAACAATAGTCTGCGACGCTGCAAGCACAGTGTCGTTAAACAAATGAGGTAATGCACCATGTCCGCCTTTCCCTTTAATTTTTAAATGAATTTCATCTGCCGATGCCATAATAGTTCCCGGCAAAAATCCCATTGTTCCAGTAGGAAAATCCACCGATACATGTTGACCGAGAATCAAATCAGGTTTTATTTCATCAAACAATCCATCTTCAAGCATTAGTCTGGCACCTCCCGGAGCTTTTTCCTCTCCCGGCTGGAAAATCAGCAAAACGGTTCCTTCAAAATCAGCTTTTAGGTCATTTAATATTTTAGTTGCTCCTAGCAAGCAAGCTGTATGTGCATCATGCCCGCAAGCATGCATCACGTTTTCGTTTACCGATTTCCAGGGAATATCCACAGCTTCGCACACCGGCAATGCATCCATGTCTGCCCGCAAAGCAATCACCTTTTTAGATGAATTTCGACCTTCAATTTTTCCAAGAATTCCATTTCCACCTATGCCCGATCGAAAAGGAATGTTCATTTCTGTCAACTGACGACAAATAAAATCTGCCGTTTCAACCTCATGAAACGAGAGTTCAGGATGAGCATGCAAATATCGGTAGCAATCAACCACATACTCATCATACAGTTTTTGCAGCTTTTGTATTTTTTCTTTCATTTTTCAAGAAAATATATTATCAAAGATTTTCCTTTTGCAAAAGTAATCATTTCAAACCAACCAACTGTATTCTACTTATCGGTATCATAATTGCAAAAGCAAAATTATTATTTATTTCGTAAACAACAGGGTTGTCTATTTAACTAATTTTAAACAGGAATTAATTTTATTCAGCATTATTCAACCACAATTTTTAATACTTTTGCATGTTACTAATAAAAAAGCATTCATTGAGTTTATTTTAAAACGATATATTTATGAAAAAGTATGGCTTATTTTTGGTTTGTTTGGTGTTTAGCCTTACAGCCTTTTCACAAAAAGCATTTCTTAATTTTGAAGAAAAAAATTATGATTTTGGGAAAGTGAACGAAGCAGATGGAAAAATAACACATGTTTTCAACTTCGTCAACAAGGGAAATTCTCCACTTGTTATCAATCGTGTTCAGGCATCTTGTGGTTGCACCACTCCTACATGGACAAAAGAACCGATTGAACCAGGGAAACCCGGATCTATAACTGTAACATACAATCCGCTAGGACGCCCCGGAGTTTTTACAAAAACAATAACCGTATATAGCAACGCCACCGAAGAACAAATAGTCCTTATTATAAAAGGAGAAGTTATTCCAAAAGCCACTACCAGCAATAGCACTTACCCCATAGAAATCAATGGACTTTCGCTGAAGTCTAAAGTTGTTCAAATGAATAACATCAACAAAGGAAACAAACAGGAAAGAGTTTTGGAAATTAAAAACTCTACTTCTTCAAGTATCAAACCAACATTTGAATCAATTCCTGCTTATTTATCCGTATCAGTATCACCTGACATTCTAAAACCTAATGCAGAAGGGAAAATCACTTTTTCATTCGATAGCAAAAAATGCCCTCAATGGGGACCTGTTACTGATAATCTTTCCCTTTTAGTTAACGGCCAAAAATCGAAATCGAACGACAACAGAATCAGCATTTACAGCAATATCGTTGAAGATTTCAGTCATCTTACTATTGATCAGAAAAGATCGTCTCCAATAGTTGAAATACCTCAAAAAACAGTCCATCTCGGAGTTATAAAAAGTGGACAGAAACGCACTGGAAGCTTCAAAATTTCCAACAAAGGCATCAATTCTCTTGAAGTTCGCCGTATTATTAACAATAATCTTGAAATGAGGCTTCATCAAAATTCTCTTTCAATTGGAAGCGGTAAAACAGGTCAAATAAGTTTTGATGTGAACACAAAAAATCTACCTGTAGGCGAATTCAAAAAAACGATCACCATTCAAACAAACGACCCAGTCAACAGTTTCCTTATTTTAGTAGCCGACTGGACAGTCCAGAAATAAGACACATTTCATTCTTCATAAACAGCCTTTAACGAAAGCCGGGATATTAATTTGAAATATCCCGGCTTTTTTTTTAATTTTACAGACGCATTGAGAATAAATCTTTTCTTCGGGAAGAATCTCAAATCTCATTTTTGATTATATGCATTTTAACAACAAAAAAGATCATCCTGAAAATAATCCTGAATATAAAGGTTTAACTGTAAACGAAGGCGTTGAATCAGCTCCAACCGTCAACCCTTATCGTCAGAGGAAAGTAAAGCGGAAGCAATACAACCCTACAGAATTCGTTGAAGGAATTTTAGCCGGAGATATATCGATATTGAGTCAGGCTGTAACTTTGGTCGAAAGTTCTCTGCCCGAACATCAGGCAATCGCTCAGGAAGTAATAGAAAAATGTCTTCCTTACTCCGGAAACGCGACCCGATTAGGAATAACAGGAGTTCCGGGAGCTGGGAAAAGTACGTTTATAGAAGCGTTGGGAATGCATTTAATTCGCTCCGGCAAAAAGCTGGCGGTACTCGCCATCGACCCAAGTAGCGAGCGTTCAAAAGGAAGTATTTTGGGTGACAAAACCCGTATGGAAGAACTT
>QKGU01000368.1 GCA_003250325.1 Paludibacter sp. | reverse complement strand
TCTTTTTATCGTCATTTGTCTGCAATTCAGTTGGAGTCAATTCAATCAACTTATTAGCTTGTTTTAAGCTGATAGTTATATTCAAAGCTGTTGCCTTATAAGAACTTGTAAAAATACTTATGCCACTTTCTTTCGCAATTTCATAAACCTCAAGCTGTGCTTCAAGCCTTGCTTTATCCTGTTCAATAAAATACTTATCTTCCTCAGATACATCTTTTGATTTTTCTTCAATATCAGCTAACTGATTTTTAATATCATCGATATAATATTCCATCTCTGACTTATTTGATTCTTCTACATAAGAATCATCCTGCATAAACTGATCTTGCGCTACTTCCTGCAATTTCATTAGTCCGCCAAGACCTAAAATGCCCAAAATCATTATTCCTAATAAAATAATATTGCTTAGCTTGCGCCAAACTTTTGTCATCTCGTTAATATACAAAGCTTTAATCTTACTCAATTTCATTACCCCCTCCGGTGATGTTGATAAAGGCATCCTCCAAAGAAACCTCTACCTTGTTTACTCCGAAAATTCCTACTCCGTTAGTTGCAAGAATTGTTGTAATCTCAGGTACTTTTTCCTCATCAATTTCAAGCTCGATATAACTGTCGGTAACTCCCATAATAATTTCGCTATGCTCAGCACTAAGTATTTCCTTAGCCTTTTCTGCCTGCTTTGTTGCAAAACGGTAGCTTGTCTTTCCACCAGCTGTTGCAAGAAGCTCACCAATAGGTTTTACTCCTATCAGTTTGCCGTTATTGATGATGCCAACTCTGTCACACATAAGCTCCATTTCTGAAAGCATATGGCTTGAAACAAATACCGCAACATTTTCTTCATGAGCAAACTTTTTAAGAATATCTCTTAGCTCCCTGATTCCGGCAGGGTCAAGCCCATTAGTTGGCTCATCCAAAATCAAAAGCTTTGGTTTGTGAAGAATAGCCTGAGCAAGCCCAACCCTCTGCTTCATTCCCAAAGAGTATTTCTTTACTTTTTCCTTAATACGCTGCTGCATTCCAACAATAGCAACTGCTTCTTTAATACGTTCATCTGTAACCCCATCGTGAAGCCTTGCGTACATCTTTAAATTGGTAAGGCCGCTGAACTCCTTATACATCTCAGGATTTTCAACAATACCACCGATATTAGCCATTGCCTTTTCATAATCCTTTTGAACATCCACGCCGTTTATATAAATCTCGCCCTCATCTACTCCCAAAAAACCCATTATCATTTTTATAGTAGTTGTTTTACCTGCCCCATTTGGTCCTAAAAACCCGAAAACCTCACCTGTATAAACCTCAAAAGAGATGTTGTCAATAATCTTTCTTTTGCCAAACCATTTGCTTAAATTATCTATTTTAAGTGCTGTTTGCATTAACAATCAATCCTTCCTATCTTAATGTTTAAAGAATACTTCTAATACTTCATAGGATACATATTATTATAATCGGCTGGCGAACTGATATTGGCATATACTAATTCCCACTCGCCATTTATTTTTTGCAAGGTAAATGATTCAGTATATTCATCGTTATAGATGTTTTGCCCTTTCATGACATCTATGTCTGTACTTTTATAAGTAGCTGTTGTTGTCACTTCTACGATAACGCTATCGCCATTGAATGTGAAATCATTATACCTTTTAATTTCCTTTTTATATTCTAAAACTACACCATTACCTTCTGCCTGTTTATTTAATGATTCTTTTAAGCTGTCTACGTAAAAATCTACTGAAAGTGAATTCTCAGGATAAAAAGCCCTCACATCAGCTTCCATTTTTTTGATATAATCATTAAATTCAGATTTCGGCATTTCAGGGCTTTCTACCCTATATTTTTCCGGCAGCATATTATAGCTGACATCTGCCTGAATATACTTCTCACAAATTTCCTGAATTTTCGGCTTTTCAATACTGTGTGAAACCTCAACCGAAATCAGATAGATAACAACCCCCAAAAACACCAATAGAGTAAGCAATGCGCCCCTATTAACTTTTTTAAAGAACTTCAATTATATTCCCCCCAAAAATTTTATGAACTCGCAATTACTATTTTACATTATTTTCATATATTGTCAAGTGAAAAAGTGAATTGTGACAATTTTGTAACAATATAAAAGTTTCAAAAAAAGCCGAAAAAGCACTTGAAAAATTATAAATAATAGTATATAATTACAGAATAACGTACACATTATGTGTGCGTTTTAATGTTCAATTCGGGGTATGGCTCAGTTTGGTAGAGCGCTTGCTTCGGGAGCAAGAGGCCGTGGGTTCAACTCCCGCTACTCCGACCATGTGCGGATATGGTGAAATTGGCAGACACGCATGATTCAGGTTCATGTGTCGCAAGACATGCAGGTTCAAGTCCTGTTATCCGCACCAAAATCCCATCTTAGAATGGAGAAGTTCTAACGATGGTGTGAAAACCCCCTGAAGTCCTTTGATTTCAGGGGGTTTTTCTATTTCAGTATATGAGTTGACTGACTTTATCATTACAATATATCAGTTAAATTTTGGAGTCTGGATTCATTTTGAGTCCAGACTTTTGTTTTATGATGCACCCGAAAAAAGTGTCGATTTGCCACTTTCATTGTTTTGATATCCCCTCTCGAGTGAGTAGGGACCTGAATAATGCGTTGGGTGAAATAAGTTCCAAACCACATCGTGTTTTTTATTTCCTAAACTGGACTATCTCTCCTGTTTTTTCTTGGCTGATAATTTTACCGTTGCTATCAAAAGCATACCTATATACATAACTTTCCCCGCCTATGGAGAAAGAACTTGTCATTGGTGAAAAGAAAGAATCGGTTATACTTTCGACATTCCACAAAAGGCTACCCTCTTCACTGATTGAGAGTTTTGCACCAAATGAACCTTTGACGGTATAGAATGTTTGGGGAATTCCATTTGCAGGATCACAAACAAGCAGTGCAGCGGTGAAATTATTTCGCATAAGTTCTGTCAGTTCAGTGTTTGAAATGTCCCAGCCCTTACGATTAAAAATTTCGTTTAAAACACGCGAAATGTCATCCCTGCCTCCTTCGTTGCTTTCTTCGGGATCCAGTTTAGAAACTGAATGAGCACTGAGATAAATATTACCATTGTATTCTATCATGTCGGTAATAAAATAAAGGTCGTTATCTGATGTATACGTAAACGAATCCTCTGCAGTACCGTCTGCTGCAATCTTCATTAATAAATCTCCGGTATTTGAATGATTTAACTGAACAAGGAAGCCATCGCCAAGCTTTGTAGCTGCTTTAATACCATAATTTCCTACTTCGGTTTTTGTAAACCCTGTGGAGTTTCCGTCCATATCAAATTTTGTAAAACAAAGATATTTAAAGTCGCCACGGCTAAAAACTGCAAGTGAATTGTCGCTGTAAACAACGGATGAAACATATTCTCTTTTGAAACCGTTTGATGTTGTTTTATCCCATATAAGTTTTCCGTCTTTGCTTATCATCGCTATTCGGCCATATGTCGTATTCGTCGATGACCACGAATATGTTGAGCCATAAACTATGATGAAATCATTGCTTTCCAAGTATCCTTCATGCACCATATTGAGAATGTCAACGCTCCACGCTACTTCCCCGTCAACAGATTTTGTGAAGATGGTTTTATCATATACGTCAAACTTGAGCTCATCGTCATATTTCTCGACATAATCAAATTGATATAAAGCGTCCTCGGTATTTGGGTGGTGGTTAAAAAGGTTATTGCTGCTATTACGGTAATTCCAAAGGTTTTCCAAGTCTTCTGGAGTTGGATTTTCTTGAAAGATCTCATATCCGCCAACACTCTTTTGTATAACTTCAGCAGTTTTTTCGTACAAAAACAAGTTTGTGGTTATATCGCGGTAAATACTCTTAATTTCTTCTCTTGAAAGCCCTTCTGTGGTTAAACTATATTCATTAAAGAAAGAGATTGCTTCTTTGTATTCTTTTGCCTCCGCATATATGGTTAACCCAGAAACAGTGCCCATAAGCAGTACCAGACAGGCGGCAACTGCTATCCACTTGCTGCGCAAAAACCTAATTGTGTTTTTTTTAGTTTTATAGTTCGTTGCTTCATCAACAATATCAGAATCAATATTTGATAATATCGAATACATTTTTTCGCCCTTCATATAAAAACACTCTCCTTTTCAAGGTAATCATTTAAATTGTTCCTGAGCCTCAGCATCATTGAAGCCAATTTGCTCTGACTTATGCCAAATTCTTTTGCTAATATGTTCAACGGTTGGCCATGCCAATATCTGCGCACAAACAACACACGTTTCTCCGTATCCAAGTTACGCAACCAACGATTCAAAGCTTCTCCAATCTCATTATCATTAGATGCAACCGTCATATCGGGTATTTCGGGCATACATTCTTCGAGTTCGCTGAGCAGCATTGTCAATCCGTTATATCGTTTCTGTGCTCTGCTTTTACGAAAACAATCAATTGAGGTGCAACGTACAATTCCACCAAGATATGCAGCTAATGATGTTGGTCTATCTGGTGGGATTTGATTCCACGCAGACAAATATGTATCACTAAGGCATTCTTCGCAATCTTCATTATTGCCAAGTACATTCATTGCAATAGTTTTTAAATAGGAATTATACTTCTGCCGTGTTTCATTCAATGCGTTTTCTGATCTCGACCAGAAAAGGTCTATAATCTGCTTGTCATCCATATAATCCTCCTTTCCCATGTTTAAGGCCTTCACTAATATAGTCGTAAAACATGTGCTGAATATTGCATGGGTCTTTGGTTTCCATAAAATAAATAGCCAGAACGAACTAATTTTGGCTAACTACAATGTAAATAGCACAAAACCGCTGTCGCGGTGGCTTCAGTAACTAGAGCTAAGTTTGTAACCTTAACTGTCGATTTATCGGCAGTTTTCTTTTTTTGAAAACTCCATTAAAATGAGATTACACCAAAAGGTGAATAAATTTTGAAGGAGAATGACAATGACAAATGAAGAGATCATATTTAAAGCTAAAGAAGAATGCAAACTGAGAGGGCTTTCCCACCATACTCAGGCAAAGTATCTGGGCGTATTGCACCGATTTTCAAACTATTATGAAAATCGTCCGATTGATAACATGGGAGAAAGAGAAATACGAGGATATTTGCTGTACTTAATTAACCAGAACAAATCTTCAGGAACGGTTAATATTAATAACAGCGCATTACGGTTT